>NZ_JBHUWC010000011.1:0-48214 GCF_042670225.1 Isoptericola sp. NPDC057191
TCGAAGTACTTCCGGGTGTCAGCCCTGGAAGCGCGGGAAGGCGGAACGGCCGGCATAGCGGCCGGCGTCGTCCAGGGCCTCCTCGATACGCAGGAGCTGGTTGTACTTGTTGATGCGCTCGCCGCGGGCCGGGGCGCCGGTCTTGATCTGGCCGGCGTTGGTGGCCACGGACAGGTCCGCGATCGTGGTGTCCTCGGTCTCGCCGGAGCGGTGCGAGGTCATCGTGGTGAAGCCGTTGCGCTGCGCGAGCGTCACGGCGTCGAGCGTCTCGGTGAGCGTGCCGATCTGGTTGAGCTTGACCAGCAGCGAGTTGGCGGACTTCTCCGCGATGCCGCGGGCGAGACGCTCGGGGTTGGTGACGAACAGGTCGTCGCCGACGACCTGCACCTTGTCGCCGACCTCGGAGACGAACTGCGTCCAGGCGCCCCACTCGTCCTCGGACAGCGGGTCCTCGATCGAGACGATCGGGTAGTTGGCGACCATGCTCTCGTAGAGCTTGATCATGTCCTCGGTCGAGTGCGTCTCGCCGTTCTTGAAGTGGTACGCGCCGTCCTTGAAGAACTCGGTGGCGGCGACGTCCATCGCGATGGCGATGTCGGTGCCCGCCGTGAAGCCGGCCTTCTCGATCGCCTCGAGGATGAGGTCCAGGGCCGCACCGTTCGAGGGCAGGTCGGGGGCGAAGCCCCCCTCGTCGCCGAGGCCCGTGGAGAAGCCCTTGGACTTCAGCACGCCCTTGAGCGCGTGGTAGACCTCGGTGCCCGAGCGGAGGGCCTCCTTGAACGTGCTCGCCCCGATCGGGGCGATCATGAACTCCTGGAAGTCGACGGTCGAGTCCGCGTGGGACCCACCGTTGAGGATGTTCATCATCGGCACGGGCAGCACGTGCGCGTTGGGGCCGCCGATGTAGCGGAACAGGTCCAGGCCGGCCGACTTGGCGGCGGCCTTCGCGACGGCGAGCGAGACGCCGAGGATCGCGTTGGCGCCCAGCTTGCCCTTGTTCGGTGTGCCGTCCAGCTCGATGAGGGTCTGGTCGATGATGCGCTGCTCCTCGGCGTCGTAGCCGATGAGCTCGGGGGCGATGTCGTCGATGACGGCGTTGACCGCGCCCTCGACGCCCTTGCCCAGGTAGCGGCCCTTGTCGCCGTCACGGCGCTCGACGGCCTCGAAGGCACCGGTCGAGGCGCCCGACGGGACCGCCGCGCGGGCGAACGTGCCGTCGTCCAGCGCGATCTCCACCTCGACGGTGGGGTTGCCGCGCGAGTCGAGGATCTCGCGTGCTCCAACGGCTTCGATGCTTGCCACGGGCTGCTCCTTCAGACGGGGCTCGCGGGCGACCGCGCGGCAAGGCCCAGGCGGAGGTGCCCGGGGCCGCTGACGCCCGCGACGGTGCTGGGTTGACGCCCCCAGCCTAGACCGGCACCCCGCGGGTGGCGCCCACGACCACGGACCGGGCACGCCGCGACGCTAGCGTGGGCACCGTGGACGGCTTCTGGGACTTCCTCGGTTCCTACTGGTGGTTGGTCTTCCCGCTGAGCGGCGTCGTCGGCGGCTGGGTGCGGGGCGCCCAGGTGTGGGACGAGCGCCGCCGCCGCGACAAGCTCGAGATGTACCGGCTCAAGCACGCGCACGCCCAGGAGGCGCAGGCCGAGGAGCAGGCCCTGACCAGCGAGATCGAGCGCACCCTGGCCGCCCACGACGACACGCAGCGGCGCTGGCTCGAGTACGAGCTCGACGCCGTCAAGACGCTCGAGTACCCGCTGATGTCGGACATGCGCGAGCAGGTGACCGTCGACTTCCACCGCGCCCGGCGCGAGGCGGAGGACCTGCGCCCCGACGACCTCGACCTGTTGCGCGACCCGCGCCGCCTCGACCGGTACCGCGACGCCGTGCGCGAGATGCAGGTGCGGTTCGACGTCGCCGAGCGCGAGGCGCGCCGTCGTCGCGCGTCGGACTTCTCCCCCGCGGAGCGCCAGGCGCTCGACCGGGCGAAGAAGCTGCTGGCCCTGGCCGACGACGAAGGGGCCACGCAGGCCGAGCGGCAGTCGGCGTACCGCCGGGCCACCAAGGAGCTCGAAGGCATCATCGCGCTGCCGGACGCGGCCACCGACGCGCTCGAGCAGCGCATCGCGGGACAGCTCGGCCGCGGCGCCGGCGGAGCCGGCGGGGACCGCGGGGACAGTCACAGCGGCGAGGCACCCGCCGGCGCCTGACGCACCACGCACCTTCGGGCGCGCCTCGCCGCCTCCGTCCCGCCTTCACAGGACCACCACAGGCCGGCGGCAGGGCCACCCCAGGCGCGCGCCCTAGTTTCCGGGGCGTCCCGTGGCAGCGCAGCCACCTCTCCCCTGCGGTCACCGCACTCCTTCGAGGAGCCCTGATGTTTCTCACCTACCTGCGCCGCGAGCTGCGGCACCGGCGCAAGCAGACCGTGGTGGTCGCGATCGGCCTCGCCGTCGCGATCGCGCTCGTCATGGTCGTGTCGTCCGTCTCCGCGGGCGTCCGCGACGCCCAAGCCTCCGTGCTCGAGTCGGTGTACGGCGTCGGCACCGACGTCACGGTCACCCAGGCCGGCGAGCGCGGCTCCGGCGGCCCGGGCCGCTTCGAGTTCGGCTCCGGCGACGGCACCGCGGACGACGACGGCACGCGCACCCTCGACCAGGACCGGCTGAGCGTCGGTCCGGGCACGGCGGCGTTCGACGACGACGCCCTGACCACCGTCACCGGCGTCGAGCACGTCACGGGCGCGGCCGCCACCCTGACGCTGCAGAACACGTCGTTCTCCGGCGAGATGCCGGACTTCGACGCCATGCGCCAACAGCAGAACCAGGGCCAGGGCCAGGGCCAGGGCGAGGGTCAGCAGGGTGGCACCGGCAACGACCAGCCCAGCGGCGGCCCCGACGGCGCCGGCGGCAGCGCGTTCCAGGTGGACAGCACCACCGTGACCGGCGTCGACCCGACCGCCGACGCCGTCGGCCCGCTCACCACGGTCGAGGTCGCCGACGGCCGCGGGCTGGAAGCCGACGACGCGGGCACCGGGAAGGCGGACCCCGCGAAGGTCGCCGTCCTCGACGCCACGTACGCCGACCAGCAGGAGCTCGCCGTCGGCGACACCGTGACGGTGGGCGGTACGAAGCTCGAGGTCGTCGGCACCGTGACGTCCACGACGGGCGAGGGGGTCGCCACGGCGTCGGACGTGTACGTGCCACTGGCGCTCGCGCAGCAGCTCGCGGACCTCGACGGCCAGGTCACGGACCTGTACGTGTCGGTGGACTCCGCCGACCACGTCGACGCGGTCGCGGACGCCATCTCCGTGGCGCTGCCCGACGCGTCCGTGAGCACCCAGTCCGACCTCGCGGGCGACGTCACCGGATCGCTCTCCACCGCGTCGTCCCTGGTGTCGACGCTCGGCACGTGGCTGAGCGCCATCGTGCTGGTCGCCGCTTTCGGCCTCGCCATCCTCTTCACCGTCTCGGGCGTCAACCGCCGCACCCGCGAGCTCGGCACCCTCAAGGCGATCGGCTGGTCGCGCGGCCGCGTCGTGGGCCAGGTGGCGGGCGAGTCCGTGGTGCAGGGCCTCGCCGGTGGCGTCGCGGGCATCGTGCTCGGCGGCGTCGCGGTGGTCGCGATCAACCTCGCCGGGATCACCCTGTCCGGTTCCTCGGGCGGTGGCGGGTTCAGCTTCGGCGGCCCCGGCGGGGGCGGCGCGGTGCCCGGCGGCCAGCCCGGCGGCGGTGCCACCGGCGGCGGCGGTGGCGGTGGGCCGTTCGGCGGGATGGCGGACGCCGCGAGCAGCGCCGTCGACGTCGTCCTGCACGCGCCCGTGTCCGTGTGGGTGGTGGTCGCGGCCGTCGGGCTCGCCGTGCTGGGTGGCCTGCTCGCGGGTGTCGTCGGCGGCTCGCGCGCCGCCCGGCTGCGCCCCGCCGAGGCCCTGCGCTCCCTCGCCTGACCCGCACGCCCACCACCTGACCAGCACAGACCAGCACAGACCAGGACCGTCCAGGAAGGACCGTCATGTACCAGCTCGAGAAGCTCACCAAGACGTACACCGGCAAGCGCACCGTGCACGCGCTGACCGACGTCACCCTCGAGATCGGCGACGGCGAGCTCGTCGCGATCCAGGGCCCCACCGGCGGCGGCAAGTCCACGCTGCTGCAGATGCTCGGCGGCCTCGACCGGCCGACGTCGGGCAGCGTGCGGCTCGCCGGCGAGGACCTCGCGTCGCTCGACGACCGCGGGCTCACCCGTGCCCGCGCCCAGCGGCTCGGCTTCGTGTTCCAGCACTTCAACCTCATCCCGACGCTCACCGCCGCGGAGAACGTCGAGACCGCGCTCGTTCCGGCCAAGGTCGGCAAGGTGGAGCGGTCCCGGCGGGCGCTCGCCGCCCTCGACCAGGTCGGGCTCGCGGAGCGCGCCGACCACCTGCCCGGCGAGCTGTCCGGCGGCCAGCAGCAGCGCGTCGCCATCGCCCGGGCGCTGGTCAAGGACCCGACCGTGCTGCTCGCGGACGAGCCCACGGGCAATCTCGACGAGGCCACGCGCGACGAGATCGTCGAGCTGCTCGAAGGGCTGTGGAAGGAGCAGGGGCTCACCGTCGTCATGGTCACCCACGACTCCGTCGTCGCCCGGCGCGCGCAGCGTCGCCTGCGCATCGCCGGCGGCAGGGTCACCGAGGCGGCCTGAGCGCCGCTCAGTGGCTGGGCTGCACCGCGTCCGGGCTGCGCGGCGCCGCGAGCGCGGCGTCGTCGTCCGGACGCGGGGGCCGCGCCACGACCTCCAGCACCGCGATGAGCACCCCGGCCACCAGCGCGGTGCCGATGACGAGCCTCGGCGTGGGGCTGCCGGCGAGCAGCAGCACCAGCGCGGCGACGGCGATGATCGCCACGCGCACGAGCGTGCGGTAGCGGCCCAGCCAGTCGCCGACGGGACCGGTCGTCACGCCGCGGCCCTCGCCGTAGTCCCGCAGCCGCGAGAACCCCCGTCCCGCGCCCGCGCGCAGCGAGCGCGCGGACGCGCTGCCGCCGCCCAGGTACGCGACGAGCGCGACCACGAGGCCGAGCACGCCGACCGTGCGGAGCGTGACCCGCAGGAACGACACCACCTGGTCGAACAGCACCTCCGCCGCGTCGAGGCGCAGCACCACGTCCTGCAACGCGTCGAGGTAGATCCCCCGCGCGATGGCGAGCCCGACGGCGAGCAGCACCATCCCCGCCGCGAGCGCCAGCCCGGCCACCACCAGGGTGCGGGCCTTGTGCCGGGCGACGAGCACGCCTGCGGCGAGCAGGCCGAGCGAGATCCAGGGCAGCCACGTGCCGAGCGCGACGAGCTGCGCGTACCGGTTCTGCACCTGCACCAGCTGCGAGGTCTGCATCACGGTGAAGGTGGCGTTCACCTCCGGGATCCTCGCGGCGATGCCGAGCCCTCGGTCCACGAGGCGCTGCTTGAGCAGGTCGATCATGCCGGAGAGCTGGATGGTGAGCTGGCCGTCCTGCCCGATCTGCAGGAGCTCGCCGCCCTGGCCCTGCATCGTCGCGACGAGCTGCTCGTGCGCGACCCGGTTGGCCTGCACCCACGCGTCCTCGAACGCGCTGCTGCTCACCACGTTGTCAGCGGCTCGCCGCACGAAGGACTCGACACCGCTGGTCAGCGGTCCGCCGAGCTGGCCGAGGGCGTCCGTCGCGCGCGGGCCGACGCCCTGCTGCTCGAGGCCGTCGACGACGGTGCCGAGGATGGCGTCCACGTCGATCTGCTCCATCACCACGTCGGTGAGTCGGCCTGCGACGGCGGACTGGATCGTGGGGTCGGAGGCGAGCGGCCCCACGGTCGCAACGTAGCGGTCGGTGTCCGTGAGGGTGCGCTCCCCCCACGCGGCGATGACCGCGACGGGCGCGAGCAGCGCGCCGAGCACGACGAGCACGACGGCCGTCGCGGCCCGGCCGCGGTGGCGCTCCCGGGGCGGGGCGGGCGGCGCCGCAGCGACGAGGACCGGCTGACCTGCGGACGCCAGCCGCGCGCGCAGCTCGGCGTTCTCCTGCTCCAGCCGCGCCAGCCGGGCCGCTGCGTCCTCGGGCAGCGCGGTGCCGCCCCCGCCGTCGGTCGTGCCGCTCATCGCGTCCTCCGTCGTCGCCTGCCCACGGGGCCCCCGCCGGGCCCGCTGTGGCTCATGCTAGGGACGCGCGACCATTCCTACCTGCCGAAACGGGCCCTGGGGCGGGCGCAGGGGATCAGTCGTTGTGCGCCCCTCGCCGGGCGTACCAGACTCCGGCGGCCAGGCACCCGGCCGCACAGCAGAGCAGCCGTCCCGCGCCGCAGTCCGTGCGCAGGATCCACGCCCACCAGGCGTATTCCAGCCCGTCCGTGCTGGCGAAGAGCATCGCGCCGACGGCGTGCAGCAGGGGTACCAGCCATGCCAGCCGGACGAGACCGACGACGGCGGCGGCCGACGTCAGCGTCGTGAACCAGGCGAGGTTGGCGAGCGCGGCGGGCACGGGGCTGTGCCCCGCGGCCGCGACGAGCGCGGTCACACCGGCCGCCACCGCGACCAGCGCGACGAACCACACGAAGCGGGCGACCATGAGCCGTGGGTGCCGCCGACCTTCGAGCGTGCGGTCCGTCTCGTTGGAGATCCCGGCGGCGACGGCGAACGCGAGCGGGACCGTGACGAGCAGCACCGTCGGCACGGGCCGGGGGAACACGCTGGCGGCGATCCCGGTGAGCTGCAGCGACGCGACAGCGGACGCGCCTGCCCCGCTGGCCAGCATCACCACACCCGCGGTGCGCGCGCCGTGCACGGCAAGCCACGGCACGATCACGGGAGGGCTCCCACCACCGCCGGGTCGCAGCGCTCCAGCTGGTCCACGAGCTCGGCTGTGCGTTGCGGGCTGAGTGGCTTTCCCCTCGGCGGCAGGCCGGCATCGCCGGGATCGATGCCGACGAGGAGGAGCCACGTGCCGAGCAGAGCGTCGCTCACCTCCCAGTACGCGGGCGGCGGTTCGTCGACGTACACGTCACAGTGGCGCGGGATCAGCAGCTCGCCCGCCACGGATGCGACGTCCGCGGGCGCGTGCGGCGCGTACGGGTCGAAGAAGGAGTCTGGCGTGAACGTGAACAGACCCGCCTCACGATCGGCGACCCCGTTCTCGGCCACGGCACGCACCTCCGCGGGCGCGAGCGCCGAGTAGCCCGCGTCGTGGGCTGCCTCCACGAGGCGGCGTACCGCCCCCTCGTAGCGTGCCCGCCCTCCGGCGACCTCGGCGAAGTCGCAGACCACGGGCTGCGCCCCTCGGCAGTCCGTCGCCCGTCCGTCGACCGCCCGGTACGACGCATTGTGGAGCACCGTCGGGACGACGAGGACGAGGACCGCCGCCACGGCGAGGAGACCAGGCCGCCATCGTCGGCCGGACGCCTCGCCAGGGCCGCCTTGGCGCACGGCGAACAGAGCCACCGTGATCAGCGCGAGGAGCAGAAGCTGCGCCCCGTAGTACGGCACCGCCGGGGCCAACCCCAGCATGGTGCCGCCCTCGCCCACGACTCCGAACACCTCAAGGCTCGTCCCGGGCAACGCCAGGTATCCGGCGAGGAGACCCAGCGCGACGAGTGCCGCGACGATGCCCGCGACGAGAGGGGCGAAGGCGATGCCCACCGCATACCCCAGGGCAACCACACTGCACAGGACGCCGACCTGCGTGGCCAGCGGGAGCAGATGAGCGGCAGACCACGGAAAGTCATGTGCGCCCTGGCTGCTCCAGGCCATCATCGCGACCCACACCACGAGGTGCAGCAGGACGATCGGGCCCAGCGCCGCCAGCACGGCGAGTCGCAGCGGCGAACGACCGCGCGCAGCACCTGTGACGAGGTGGCGGCGGTCGACCTGCGACACCCGGGAGATGTCCAGCGCGACGGCGCCGGCGAGGAGCACGCCGTACGGGAACACGGCGGTCCCCACCTGGGTCGTGGTCCAGGTCAGGTCGTGCTGCCAGGCCTTCCCGGCGCCGAGCACCGAAAACACCACGTAGCAGGGGACGGCAATCACCGACACCCACGGACCGACGTGGGTGCGCAGGACGGCGCCGATCATGGCAGCCGCTCGTCGCCGTGCACCATCAGCGCGGTGATGGCGGCTTCCAGGTCGTCTCCGGACGTCTCCTCAAGGTCGGTGACGT
Source organism: Isoptericola sp. NPDC057191 (assembly GCF_042670225.1). Taxonomy (NCBI): domain Bacteria; kingdom Bacillati; phylum Actinomycetota; class Actinomycetes; order Micrococcales; family Promicromonosporaceae; genus Isoptericola; species Isoptericola sp. NPDC057191. Next base: position 8,160 of record NZ_JBHUWC010000011.1, read on the forward strand.
CGCCGTCGTAGACGACGTGCCCTGCATCCAGGACGATCACGCGGTCGGCGAGGGCGCGGACGTCGTCGACGAGGTGCGTGGAGATGACGGTGACGCGCCCGCCGCTGGCGCCCTGGATCACGTCACGCATCGCCTGGCGTTGCACGGGGTCCAGGCCGACGGTGGGCTCGTCCAGGAGGAGCACCTGGGGGTCGTGGACGACGGCGTGGGCGAATGCCAGACGGCGACGCATCCCGCCGGACAAGGATCGGATCGGGACGTCCGCGCGCGTGGTCAGGTCGGCACGCTGCAGTGCGGTGTCGACGGCGGCCCGACGGCGGCCTCTGGGCACGCCGTAGACCCATGCGACATAGTCGAGGTACTGACGACAGGTCGCCGTCCGCGGCAGCCCTAGCTCCTGCGGAAGGTAGCCGACAGTGGAGATCCCACCCGTCCGCCCCACGCCCTGGACCGAGCCGAAGGTCGGCGCCTGAACCCCGGCGAGAACACGAAAGAGGGTCGACTTCCCGGCGCCGTTCGCACCGACGAGGCAGGTGATGCCGGGCCGGAACGTCAGGGTGATCGGCCCGATCGCCGCTCGCCGGTAACGCACCTCCGCGCCGTCGAGCCGGACCGCCCTCGTCTCGGGTGCAGCTACGCCCGCCACTAGTAGTTGTCCGGCTTCGACGCGTTGTACCCGCTGCACGGGTCGGCTTTGTACTTAAGATCCAGGCAGACTTTGACGCGCCCCCGGGCTGTGCTGGCATTCCAGTTGGGGTTCAGCCTGTTGTGATAGTAACTGGTGTTGTATGACGAGGACCTCCTTCGCACGCCCGAGCTCGAACCCTCGTTATAGAACTTCCGAGAGCACGAGTAGGTCGCCGACGCCGAGGCATAGCTGTACGAAAGCGATGTCGAGCTTGACAAGCAATGCCCGGCGTTCGACTGCGGCGCATGGCGAATATAGGCACCGCGGGATCGCTTGGCCCGGACACTCTGCCGGACCTTGTATCGCGCCGTGTACTTCGTGCCGTCGAGCGTGCGCTCCACGGCCCACGTGCCATAGCCGATTCCGCTTCCGCTATTACCTGACGCGCGCAGCGTTCCCCACGAGCTCCAGTGACCTAGTGCACTGGCGCTCGGAGCGAGGCCGACGCCAACTCCCAACGCCAGTAGCATCACCAGCACCAAGCTCCGCAATGGGTTCGACTCCGATCGTGAGCCACTACCCCTCAGACTGCGCAAGATTCCTCCCTCGGAGATCGTCCCGTTCATCCCTGCCCGGTCGCGAACTGACCACCACCATCGAGCCTGACATGCCGGGAAGCCTCTCCGCGCATCCGTGCAGGATTCGCACGAAGGGTTTGCGGGAGCCGAGCCCTCCGGGGTCGGCAGAGCGACTCAGAGGGCTTCGACGTGGGAGCCGCTGGTCTCAGAGCGGACGTGCTTGACGGCCTTCGCCGGATTCTGGCCGATGCTGATTCAGCCGTGGCGGGATGGCTTCGATGAAGCGAGCTTCTTTGACGTGAGAGCGCCCGCGAAGACGCACAGGCCGGCGGCCACGGAGAGCACCGTCTTCGCGACCCCCTCCTTCGAGGCGGCGAGGATCACGAACGTGGCGAGCACGACGAGCTCGAGACCGAGTGCGAGCCTGAGCAGCCGTGCCTGACGGTCAGCGAGACCGGCCAGGGGAATCCTGGCGCTGGGAGTTGTCTTCACGGGGCTCTCCTACGATCGGTGTGAAGAGAGCGTGACCTACCGAGAACGGCCTCGCCGCGACCGTGCAGAACTCGCACGGAAGGGATCAGCGCGACGAGGTCCCGACACCCGCCGCGGCGGACACGTCCCCGAGGACGACCGCGTCGATGAGCTGACGCGCCCACGCGAGCACCTCGGCGCCGCGCAGAGGGCGACCGCCGATGCGCGCCGTCGTCGGGAAGGGCACGAGGACCGCCCGGATGGCCGGCTTGAGGATCGTGCCCGGGTACAGCCGCTTGAGGCGCAGCTGTGCCGACTCGGGCAGGTCCACCGGCGCGAACCGGACGAACTTGCCCTGCGCGGTGACGTCGGCGATGCCGGCGCGGCGGACGTGGTTGCGGAAGTCCGCGACGTCGAACAGGGCGGAGGCGACGTCGGGCAGCGTGCCGTAGCGGTCCACGAGCTCGGCACGCACCTCCGCCAGCGCGGGGGCGTCCTGCGCGGCGGCGATCTTCTTGTACGCCTCGAGGCGCAGCCGCTCGGTGGCGATGTACGACTCGGGCAGGTGCGCGTCCACGGGCAGCTCGATGGTGACCTCGGGCTGCTCCTCCTCGCGCTCACCGCGGAACGCGGCCACGGCCTCGCCCACCATGCGCACGTACAGGTCGAAGCCGACGCCCGCGATGTGCCCCGACTGCTCACCGCCCAGCAGGTTGCCCGCGCCGCGGATCTCGAGGTCCTTCATCGCGATCTGCATGCCGGCGCCGAGGTCGGTGTGCGCCGCCATCGTGGACAGGCGGTCGTGCGCCGTGTCGGTGAGCGGCCGCTCCGGCGGGTACAGGAAGTACGCGTACGCGCGCTCGCGACCGCGGCCCACCCGGCCGCGCAGCTGGTGCAGCTGGGACAGGCCCAGCATGTCCGCGCGCTCCAGGATCAGGGTGTTGGCGTTGGAGATGTCCAGGCCGGTCTCGATGATCGTGGTGCAGACCAGCACGTCCAGCTCCTTCTCCCAGAAGGCGCGGATCACCTGGTCCAGCTGGTGCTCGCTCATCTTGCCGTGGGCCACGCCGATCCGGGCCTCGGGCACGAGCTCCGCCAGGCGCGACGCCGTCCGCTGGATCGTCTCCACCTTGTTGTGCACGTAGAAGACCTGGCCCTCGCGCAGCAGCTCGCGACGCAGGGCGGCGGCGATCTGCTTCTCCTCGTACGCGCCCACGTAGGTGAGGACGGGGTGGCGCTCCTCGGGCGGCGTGGCGAGCGTCGACATCTCACGGATGCCGGTGACGGCCATCTCCAGCGTGCGCGGGATCGGCGTCGCGGACATCGCCAGCACGTCCACGTTGGTGCGCAGCTGCTTGAGGGTCTCCTTGTGCTCGACGCCGAACCGCTGCTCCTCGTCCACGATGACCAGGCCGAGGTCCTTGAACCGCACCGACCCGGTGAGCAGGCGGTGGGTGCCGATGACGATGTCCACGGTGCCCTTCGCGAGCTCCTCGACCGTCTCCGCCGACTCCTTGTCGGACTGGAACCGCGACAGCGCGCGCACGGTCACCGGGAAGCCCGCGTACCGCTCGGAGAACGTGTCGAAGTGCTGCTGCACCAGCAGCGTCGTGGGCACGAGGACGGCGACCTGCTTGCCGTCCTGCACGGCCTTGAACGCGGCACGGATCGCGATCTCCGTCTTGCCGTAGCCGACGTCGCCGCAGATCAGCCGGTCCATCGGCACGGACTTCTCCATGTCGGCCTTGACCTCGTCGATCGTGACGAGCTGGTCGGGGGTCTCGACGTACGCGAACGCGTCCTCGAGCTCGCGCTGCCACGGCGTGTCCGGGCCGAACGCGTGCCCCTGCGTGGCCATGCGCGCCGAGTACAGCCGGATGAGCTCGCCGGCGATCTCCTTGACGTGCTTGCGGGCGCGCGCCTTCGTGTTCTTCCAGTCCGCGCCGCCCATCTTCGACAGCGACGGCGCCTCCCCGCCCGTGTACTTCGTGACCTGGTCGAGCTGGTCCGTCGGGACGAAGAGCCGGTCGCCCGGCTGGCCGCGCTTGGACGACGCGTACTCGATGACGAGGTACTCGCGGGTCGCCGCGTTCGCCCCCGCCCCGAGCGAGCGCTGCACCATCTCCACGAACCGGCCCACGCCGTGCTGCTCGTGGACCACGAAGTCGCCGCCGCGCAGCTGCAGCGGGTCGACGACGTTGCGGCGCCGGCTCGGCATCTTGCGCATGTCGCGCGTCGTCGACCCCTGACGGCCCGTGAGGTCCGACTCGCTGAAGACCGCGAGCCGCAGCTCGGGCGCGACGAACCCCTTGCCGACCAGCGCGGGCGCGACGAGCACGACGCCACCCTCCGGCTCCTCCCCCAGGGCGGAGACGAGCCGGGCCGCCGTGTCCACCGCGGAGAGCTGCTCGACCATGCGCTTGGCCGGGCCGTGCCCCTCCGTGGTCAGCAGCAGGCGCCAGCCCGCGCGCTGCAGCGTCTGCACGTCGTCCAGCGCGCGCTGCAGGTCGCCGCGGTACGACTCGACGTCGCGCGCGCCCACGGTGAACGTCGTGACGCCGTCCACCTCCGACGTCGGCGCGACCGCCGCCTCGTCGTCGCCCTCCGTGGGGGCGTCGAGCGCGAACGACGACAGCGTCCACCAGCCCAGGCCGCGGCGGGCGGCGACGTCGCGCACCTCGGTGAAGGTCTCGAACGACGCTGCGGACAGGTCGATCGGGGCGGCACCGCCCGCGACGGCGCCCGTCCACGCGGCGGCGAGGAACTCCTCGGTCGTGGCGACGAGGTCGTGCGCACGACGGCGGACCCTCTCGGGCTCGTCGATGACCAGCAGCGCGTCGTCGGGCACGAGGTCCAGCACCGGCACCATGCGCTCCACGAGCACCGGCGCGAGGGACTCCATGCCCTCGACCGCGACGCCCGCCGCGAGCCGGTCGAGCATCTCGATCGCGCCCGGCAGGCGCTCGACCAGCGCCGCGGCGCGCTGCCGCACGGCGTCGGTGAGCAGGATCTCGCGGCACGGGGGCGCCCACAGGCCCTGCTCGGCGATCTCCAGCGACCGCTGGTCGGCCACGGCGAACCACCGGATCTCCGTCACCTCGTCGCCCCAGAACTCGAGGCGCAGCGGGTGGTCCTCGGTGGGCGGGAACACGTCGAGGATGCCGCCGCGCACGGCGAACTCGCCGCGCCGCTCCACCATGTCGACGCGGCTGTACGCAGCGCCGACGAGACGGTCGGACACGTCCGTGAGGTCGGCGGTGTCGCCGATGTGCAGCTCGACGGGCTCCAGCTCGCCCAGCCCCTCGACCACGGGCTGGAGGAGGGCGCGGGCGGGCATGACGAGCAGGCGGATCGGCCCCGTCTGGCCCCGCTCGGGCGCCGGGTGCGCCAGGCGGCGGAACACTGCCAGCCGCTTGGCGACCGTGTCCGCCCGGGGCGAGAGGCGCTCGTGCGGGAGCGTCTCCCAGGCGGGCAGGACCGCGACGTCGTCCGCGCGCTCGTCAGGCAGGTAGGCGCGCACGGAGGCGGCGAGCTCGTCGGCCTCGCGCCCCGTGGCCGTCACGACCACCAGCGGGCGCACCTCGGCCGCCGCCGCGAGCAGCGGCGCACGCACGCCCACCGGTCCCACGACGTCGGCGAAGCCCCCGGCCGGCACGTGCTCCAGCGCGGCGGCAGCACCGGGGTCGGCGAGGAGGGCGGGGACGATGCCGGTGAGGTTCATGCGGGTCCTTCGGGTCTGCGACGCGGTCGGGGCGCTCTGGGTCGGAGCTCGTGCGGGCACGACGACAGGCCCAGCTCTCCCCGGGACGCACGGGGTTCACGGGCCATGGCCGGTGAACCGTGCGACCGGCGGGGTGCCGGGCGTGCCGAACCAGACTACGCCGCGCCTCCGACGTCGCCCTGCCGTGACGCCGAACAGGTGGTTGTTCACGTTCTGAACGCTCAGAACATGAACAACCACCTGTTCGGCGGGGTGGGTCAGCTGCCCGGGAGCTGGCTGCGGAGCTCCTCGGGGAGCTGGTCGCGGATGCCGTCGGGGAGGCTGTCCAGGAGGTCCTCGCACGACGTCGGGTCGCCCGCCTGGCACTGGCCGCCCAGCTCCTGCAGCCGGTCGGTGTCGCCGAGGGTGCCCGCGAGCTCCCGGAGGTCGTCGAGGGACATGCCGCTCGACAGCCCGCCGAGCAGCAGGTCCGGGATGGACAGGTCGGTCTGGGTGACGTCCTCGGCCTGCGCCAGGGCCTGCTCGATGTCGTCGCCGTACGTGTTCCACAGCATCAGGCCCACCACCACCAGGACAGCCGTCACCACGACCTGGATCGACCCGAACGTCACGCCCGTGACCGCCATGCCGCGGCCGCCCGTGCCGCGGCGGCGCGTGCGGTCCATGCCGATGCCGCCGAGGACGATCGCCAGGACGCCCAGCAGGGGCACGACGAACCCGAAGATCCCGGTGATCAGCGCCGCCACCGCCGTCGGCTCGGTTCCGCCACGACGCTGGGGTGCGCCGTGGCCGGGGACGCCTGCCGGTGCGGGAGCCGGCGCGGCGGCACGGGCGGCGACCGGAGCCGGGGCAGCTGCCGGGGCCGGCGCCGCCCCCCACGGCGAGGCCGGGGCCGGCGCGGCCGCCTGCCGCGGGGCCGCGGCGGGCGACGGCGCAGCGGCCACGGGTGCCGGCCGAGAGCCGACAGGCCGGGACGACGCCGTCCGCAGCGGGGGCCCGGGCGGCGGGGTCGTGCCCCCGGACTGCGGCGCGAACACCTGCGTCCGGTCCCCACCCTGCGGCGCGAACACCTGCGTCCGGTCGGCGCTCTGGGGCGGCAGGACGCTCGTCTCCGCGGACGCGGCGGACGGCGTCGCCGGAAGCACCTGCGTCCCGTCCTCCCGCGGCGGGAACGCCTGGGTGGGCGGGGCGTCGTGGGCGTCGTACCCGCGCGGGTGGCTCATGGTCCTCCTGGTCGCTTCGACGTCGGGGCAGACGTCGGGGCAGACGCCGGGTCAGGCGCCGTCCGACCCGCGATGCTACCCACCCGACGGCACCCGGCGGCAGGTCCGACGGGTCTCCACGCAGGACCTTCGCACTCCGGCCGGACGGCCCGGCAGCGCGAGCCCTCGACGGGCGCCTCACGGGCGCGACCCGCGGCGGCTACCGAGCGCGCAGCAGCGCCGCCGACGTGTCGAACGTGGTCTGGAAGTCGCTCGGGTCGATCTGGGAGAACAGCGCGACGGCGAAGACGACGACCAGGATCCACGCGACGACACCCACCGCCCCCAGCACGATGCCGGCGATCGCCATGCCCTTGCCCTGCTGACCCGTGCGCGAGATCCGCGACAAGCTGATGATCCCCAGCACGATCGGCACGATCGCCAGGCCGAGGATGCCGGTCACGAGCGCCGCGATCGCCCAGCCGTCGGTGCCGGCCGACGGCGCGTACGGCTGCTGCCCGTATGGCTGCGCGTAGGGCTGCTGCTTGTACGCGGGCGGCTGACCGTAAGGCTGCTGCGCATGCTGCTGCCCCGCGTCGCCGTACCCCGGCACCGGGCCCGGCTGCTCCCCCGGCGCCCCCTGCTGCGGATACGCCGGCGCCTGCTGGTACGGGTCCGGCTGGGACTGGTACGGGTCCGGCTGGGACTGGTACGGGTCGTGCTGCGGGGCCTCGGGCTGCGGGGGGTACGGCTGGCCCGGCTCACCGGGCTGCTCGGACTGCTCCCGCCGCTCCGGCTGCTCGGGCCGCGGTGCGTACGGGTCTGGCTGGTTGCCGTCCTGGCTCATGACCGTTCCTTCTCGTCGACGCCGCGCGACGGGGCGCGTCCCGGCCGCGTCCTGCTCCCCCCACTATGCCGGAGGGCGCGCGCCCTGCGCCGGAGGCGGGGGGTCGGCGGGCCACGGCATTTCACCCGCCCTGGGGCGGGCCCGCGTCTCGACCGCCGACCGGGCCCGGGCGACGATCGGACCATGACGGTGGACCGGTGGTGGAGCGCCGTGCGCCGGTACGACGCCGGGACGCTCGCCGTGACGTCCGTGCTGCTCGTCGTCGCGCTGCTCGCCGACTACGGGTTCGCGGTGCGGACGGCGGCGGGGCAGCGCCTGGACGTGGCCGCCTTCGGCGACGTGAGCCTCCTGCACGACCTGTTCGGGACCCCCGCGGGCTGGCTGCGCGACGCCGCGCCCGTGCTGCTCGCCGCGGCCGCGCTCGTCCTCGGGGTGCTGGCCCTCGCGCACGGGCGGTGGCGGAGCGCGACGGCGGGGGCCCTGGCCACCGGGGCCGCCCTCGCCGCGGCCACCGTGCTGCGCGACGTCGTGCTCGACCGCCCGATGCTCGGCGGCCACGGGTACGCCCAGAACACCCTGCCCAGCGGGCACGTCGCCGCGGTCACGGCCCTCGCCCTCGCGGTGCTGCTGCTGTGGCCCGGCGTGCGGCCCGCCCCGCCCCGGTGGGCGGTCGTGGGCGGGGCCGGGGTGGTCGCCGCCGCCGCAGGGGCGTCCGTCGTCACGTACGCGCACCGGCCGAGCGACGTCGTCGCGGGCGTCCTCGTCGGGGTCCTCGCGACGACGCTGTCGTGCTGGCTCGTCCGGCCGCCCCTCGCCGTGGCCGAGCCGCGCGTCGTCGCGCCGCGGCGCGCCTGACCGGCGGGTTCACCCGACCGTTCACCCTGTCTGCCGCTCCCCCCGGGGCACCCCGGCTGCCATGCTGGACGCGGCGGGCCAGGACAGGGACCCGGCCCGCCACCGTCCACCGGACCGGGGAGGAATCGTGCGCATCATCGTCGTCGGAGGCGGGATCATCGGGCTGGCGACGGCGGCACGCCTCGCGCGCCGCGGCGACGACGTCACCGTGCTGGAGAAGGAGCCCGAGCTCGCGCTCCACCAGACCGGCCGGAACTCCGGGGTCATCCACTCCGGCCTCTACTACGCGCCCGGGAGCCTCAAGGCCCGCCTGGGCACCGCGGGCGCCGCGTCGATGACGCAGTTCGCCACCGAGCACGGCATCGCCGTCGCCACCACCGGCAAGCTCGTCGTGGCGACCAGCGCCGACGAGCGCGACCGGCTGCGCACGCTCGCCGAGCGCGGCGCCACCAACGGGGTCCCCGTGCGGGAGCTCGACCCCGTCGAGGCGCGCGAGTACGAGCCCGACATCACCTGCGTCGGAGCCCTCCGCGTCGAGACCACGGGCGTGGTGGACTACCGCGGCGTGTGCGCCGTCCTCGCCCGCCAGGTGCGGGCCGCCGGCGGCACCGTGCTCCTCGGCCGCGCCCTGCGCACCGCCTGCGTGATCGGCACCCAGGTGCACGCCGAGGTCGACGTGGTCGACACCCGCGAGCGCCACGAGCTCGTCGCCGACGCGATCGTCGTGTGCGGCGGCCTGCACGCCGACCGGCTGGCGCTGGCGTGCGGCGTCGACCCCGGTGCCCGGATCGTGCCGTTCCGCGGCGAGTACTTCGACCTCGCGCCCCGCGCGGCCGACCGCGTGCGGGGGCTCGTCTACCCGGTGCCCGACCCGCGGTTCCCCTTCCTCGGCGTGCACCTCACGCGCGGCGTACACGGCGGCGTGCACGCCGGGCCCAATGCGGTCCTGGCGCTCGCCCGCGAGGGCTACCGGCGCCGCGACGTCGCGTGGCGGGACGTCGTCGACGCCGCGTCCTGGCCCGGGCTGTGGCGGCTGGCGGGACGCAACCTCGCCCCCGGCGCGGCCGAGGTCGTCCGGTCCGTGTCGCGCACGCTGTTCGCCGCGTCCGTGGCGCGGCTGCTGCCCGGCACCACCGCCGACGACCTGCACCCCGCGCCCGCCGGCGTGCGCGCGCAGGCCCTGCACCGGGACGGGTCGCTCGTCGACGACTTCCTGCTGCGGACCGCGCCGCGGCAGGTGCACGTCATCAACGCGCCGTCGCCCGCCGCCACCGCCTCCCTGGAGATCGCGCGGCACGTCGAGGCGGAGCTGGACCGCACGATGGCGGCCGCCTGACCCTGCGTCGCTCCTGACCCTCGCTCGCTCCGAGAGCCGCTCAGCCCGCCTCGACGACGAGCAACCAGTCGCCGTCCCCCTCGGCGTTCGGACCCGGCGTGGTCATCCGGGTGGTCAGCGGCACGCGCGTCGACCTCCCGGAGGCGGGGTCCACCCAGCGGGCCTGCGCGCCGCGCGCGAACCGGGTCGTGTCCAGCACGACCGTGCGGGCCGTGGGCACGTAGACCAGCGCGAGGTCCCCGTCCGGGCTGATCGCCGCCGTCGCGTGGTCGGACTCCAGCACGTCGGCGAACCCGCCGTTCTGCGTGCCCGTCGTGACCTCCTCCCCGGCCCCCTGCACGATCAGCGCGTCGTCGGGCACCAGGCGCCACCAGGCCAGGGAGGCGACGAGTTCGTGGAGGCGGCCGAGCTGGGCGACGGCTCGTGTGTCGACGTGCTCCTGCCAGTCGGGCAGGAACGGCCAGATCGCCCGGTGCCCGTAGGCCGCGCCGATGCCGCCCGAGGTGTAGGTCCACAGCACCTGACGCCGCAGGGACTCGTCGGTGGTCTCGGGCCCGCCCTCGTTGTTCTCCTCCTCGAAGTTGGACTCGATGAGCATCACCGGGGCGGTGTGCCGGTCGTAGGCGGTGCGCACCGGGCCGTAGGCAGGGCGGTAGGTGTACGCGGCCTCGAGGTCGTAGACGCCCCGCCACCGCGGGTTGTCCCACGACGTCGAGTCGCCGTTGTAGTACTGGACGGTGACCGGCTGGGTCGCGCCGCCGTCGCGCAGGCCGTCGACGAAGCCGAGGAGCTGCGGGTCGTAGGCGTCCCATTCCTCCGGCCGGTAGTCGACGCCCATGAGCCACACGATCCCGGGGGTGCGGGCGTACCGTGCGCCCATCGCCTCACCCAGCTCGTGCGCCTTGTCGGCGTCGTAGTCCAGGCCGGCGGCCTCGAATCCCGGCTCCGCCGCGCCGGGTGCCAGGAAGACGGTGATGCCGACGCGCCGGGCAGTCTCGAGGACCTGGTCGAGCCGCCGCCAGTAGTCGGGGTCCAGGCGGGAGGCGTCGCCGTCGAACGGTTCGAGGCCGTCCGGCGTGCGCCGGTCCTCGCCCTCCTTGCCGATCCACGGGAGCGGCGTGATCAGCACGCCGTTGAACCCCTGCTCGGCCCGGTGCTCCAGGTGCGCGTCGATCTGGTCGGGCGTGAGGCTCTGCATCATGGCCCAGGCGGTCTCGGCGTGCAGCAGCACCGGGTCCCCGTGCTGGTCGACCAGGGTGCGGCGGTCGTCGCTCACTCCGACGACGACGGGCGGCCCGCCGGCGGTCACGGACCTCGGCGCGCCGCTCGGCACGGTGGTGTCCGTCGTCGGCGCGGCGCCGGCCCCGGGGCCGGTCGGACCGCGCGTCAGCAGCACGGCGCCGAGGACCACGAGGACGACGGCGACGGCGCACGCGAGCAGCACCGCCCGCCGTCGCACGCGAGCAGCACCGCCCGCCGGCGGCGACGCGGGAGGCTGCGGACCGGTCATGTCTCGCGCGCGCGGCGGCGTTCGTGCGCGGCGACGGCCGCGGCGAGGACCCCGCGGCCGAGCAGGCCGCGGCTCACGACGACCGACACCACCGCGCGCCGGTCGGGATAGAGGCGGGCGATGTCGGGGTAGACCGCAGGGTTGACGCACGAGTCGAACACGGCGCCCTGCTCCCGCGCCCACCAGGCCTCGGCGAGGCGGCCCAGCACGCCCGGCCCGTACTCCCGCAGGTCCTCCGCGTACACGTCCCGGCCCCCGAACCACCGGTCGCCCTCGCGGTACGTGACCGTGAGGAAGACAGGCTTGCCGCCGGCCGCGAGCTCGCCCACGAGCAGCCGGTCCGCCGCGCGCAGCCGCGCCGTGAGCCCGCGCCACCAGGTCGTGCCGCCGTCGAGCACCTCGATCCCCTGGCCGCCGCGCTCGGGCCGCCCCTTCCACCCGGCGGCCTCCATCCGGACGACCTCCTCGACGGCGGCCGGGTCGGCGCTGCGGTCGCACCAGGTGAGCGGGCCGTGCGCGGCAGCCAGGGCCGCCGCGGTGCGTCGCACGCTCTTGCGGCGCGACGCGGACAGGTGGGCGACCAGCGCGTCCACCGGCACGGGCACGGGGCCTGGGCCTACGGGCCCGGTGGGGGCAGGGCTGACACGTGCGGGGCTGGTCGGCACGACCGCACCGCGCACCCCCGTCCCCCAGACGCGAAGGCTCGCTCCGAGGCGCCGTGCCGCCTGCCGCAGGGCAGGCCACGCCTCGCCGTCGGCGCCCAGCACGGGCAGTTCCAGGACCACCGGTCCGCGACCGGCCGTCGCCCACGACAGCAGCGCGGTGCTGGCAGCGACGGCGGCGTCCGGCGCGAGCAGCGGGGTGTGCAGGTCCACCATGGTCGACCCGAGCGGCGGGGCGGTGCTCCGGACCCGCACGGGCAGCCCGTGCCAGCGCGGCGACTCCACGCAGGGCAGCACGCCCACCAGGTCGTCGCCGTCCCAGGCCGTCACGACCAGCGGGTCGACCTCGGGCGCCAGGTGCCGGTGGGCGTCGCGCAGGAAGTCGACGTCGAAGTACGGGTTGGGCTCCAGCGCACGCCGCGACAGCGCTCGCCACGCGTCCGCCGTCGCGGGGTCGACCCGGGACAGCCGCTCGGCGCGGGCCCGGGTCACGGCCCCGCCGCGGGCGCCGGGACGCTGGCGGGGGCGGCCGGTACCGCGTCCTTGCGGTAGAGCTCCAGGTAGGTGTCGACGACGCGCGCGAGGGAGAACTCCCTGGCCCGCTCCAGCCCGGCGGCGGCGAGGCGTGAGCGCCGGGCGCCGTCGTCGAGCAGGCCGCGCACCGCCGTCCCGACCTGACCCAGGGGGGCCAGGAGCGCGGCGCGGCCGTCGTCCGAGACGTAGCGGGCGCCGACGTTCGGCGTCGCCACGACGGGCAGGCCGCTCGCCATCGCCTCCACGTAGGGGATGCCGAAGCCCTCGTAGTCCGAGGGCAGGCAGAACACCCAGGCGCGGCGGTAGGCGGCGGCGAGGTCGGCGTCGCTCAGCGCGCCGAGGACGCGGACGCCGGGACCGGGGTCGGCCGGGGCGTCGCGCGTGACCATCCACAGCTCGGCGTCCGGGTGGGCGGGCAGGACGTCGCGGGCGAACGCCGCGGCGAGCTCGGCCCCGCGCTTGCGGCCGCGCCACCCGCCGACGAAGAGCACGACGGGGTGGTCGGCGCGGGCAGCGTCGTCGGGGTGGAAGCGTGCGGTGTCCACGCCGTTGGGCACGACGCGGTGCACCCACGGGTACCAGCGGCGGGTGGCCGGGGACACGACGACCGTGGTGTCGGCGACGAGGCTCGCGAGCACCTCGGTGCAGCCGAGCAGCACCATCCGCAGGCGTTCCTTGAGGCCGCGGATGGTGCGCGCCTCCTCGAAGCAGGAGCCGTGCAGGGTGCGCACATGACGGGCGGTGCGCCGTCGCCACAGCCAGTAGTCGTCCCCGTGGGCGTGCAGGGCGTCGTAGCCGCTGAGGTCGAGGCGGCGCAGGGCGAGGGCGAAGCGGAACGTGCGCAGGGCGCCGCGCAGCTCGACGTGCCGGTGCCCGTACGTCGCGCCGGGCACGGGCGGGCACTCGCTGAGCACGTCGACGTGGTGGCCGCGCCGGGTGAGCTCGGTGGCGAGCTCGTGCACCTGGTACCCGATGCCCATCTTGCTGGTGGACGGCAGGTAGTAGGAGACCATCGCGATCCGCAGGGGCCTCGTGGTGTCGTCAGTGGCGTCGTCACTCATGCAGCCCCTCCTGCAGGGCGCGCAGCCAGCCGTGCCCGAACCGCAGGTCCGGCTCGAGGTGGTTGCCCTCCGCCCACTCGTTCCACGACTTCACCCACAGCAGACGCTCGTCGGCGGGCCGGCCGGCGAGGGTCGCGACGGCGGCGCGCACATGCTTCTCGAACTTGTCGGGCGAGGAGCCGCTGAGCACCAGCCCTCGGCGACCCGAGCGCGGCGTGTTGTCCCAGTTGGGGTAGACGCACGGCTGCACCCACGGCTCGTCCGGGCCCGGGCGCCACTCGTCCGCGAACGGATACACCTCGGGCGCGCCGAGCTTGCGCGCCGCCCGCATGCGGGCGAGCGTCCAGGGTGTGCGCCGGGCGGGCATCCGCATGTAGACGCCGGCGTCGAACCCGTCCTCCTTGACCCGGTCGTACCGGGGCCCGGTGCCCAGCAGGTCGCTCACCTCGGCCACGAGGTAGAGCCCGGGCAGGCCGGCCGCGCGGGCGAGGCCCTGCCACCGGTCGACGAACGCGGCGGCGTCCGGCAGCTCCTCGGGCCGGAAGACGTAGAAGACAGGGCGGTCGTCGACCCGCAGGTACCGCTCGTCGCGGAACGCGGGCAGCACCGCCGCGAAGTGGGCGCGGTCGTCCTCCTCGCCGCCGTAGCGCTGCTGGACGAGCACGCGGTCCGGGTCGCCGTGCCAGATGCCGCTCCACGTCTGGTTGGCCCAGGCGAGGCAGAACGACAGGCCGGGCTCGCCGGAGGCCAGCACCTCCGTGAACGGCCGCTCCAGGATGCGGCGGCCGTCGCCGAACCAGTAGTGCCAGTAGCAGAACGCCTCGATGCCGTACTGGCTGGCGAGGTCCGCCTGGGCGGCCCGCGCCTCGGGCAGGCGCAGGTCGTAGAAGCCGAGGTCGGCAGGCAGGTCCGGCTGGCGGTGTCCCGGGAACAGGGGACGTGCGCGGGCCGTGTTGGTCCACTCGGTGAAGCCGGTGCCCCACCACGCGTCGTTCTCCGGGATGGGGTGGAACTGCGGCAGATAGAAGGTCACGGCGCGGGCGGCGAGCGTCATGGCGCGGCGCCTCCTCCCCCAGGTCGACGACGGCGAACGGTGCGGTCGCCTGTGGCGACGCTAGCCGCGCCGGAGCCGTCCAGAACGGGGCGTGCCCGGCTTTCACCCCTGCGGGGGCCGAGGTTCACCCGGCCCGGGTCAGTAGAGGGCGGCGAGGCCGCGGACGTCGCCCTTGCCGAGCAGTCGCGCGGAGCTGGAGCACGGTTCGACGACGTCGCTCATCGTCATGCGGGGATAGCTCCTGTTGCTGACGTGCCCGAGACCGAAGGTGTGGCCGAGCTCGTGGGTGAGGACGGACTGGACGTCGATGCGGTTCCGGCAGGCGGACGAGCCAGGACTCGTCGTCCACGCGAAGCCGTTGCGGTTGAGACGGATGTCGGACTCGACGACCTTGTTCCTCCCGGCGTGCTTGACGCTCCAGGTCGTGGTCAGCCCGGCCATCTTGCGCGGCAGCGGACCGAAGTCGATGACGTTGACGTGGTCACGGTGGCCGTACTCCTTGGTCGTCGATCCCCTGGAGGAGTGGGTGGCACCGACGACGTCGCCGAGCCCGCAGTCGTTGCGCGAGGACGTGATGGTGCTTGCGGACCGGCTGATCACGGAACGGAACTGCTTGGTGCTCAGGCCTGCGGGGCGGGCGCCGTCCCCCACCCACCACGGGAAGTTGCCGTACACCTTCCACCCCGTGGTGCGGTACGCGGTCTGCCGGCACTCGGAGGGTCCCACGCTGGCAGTCTTCAGCCCGGCGAGCACGGCGACGCTCTGCGACGCACCCGTGTCCGCGTGGTGGTCCGCGGGATAGGTGATCGTGCCGGACTCGTCGACGGCCACGGTGAGCTCCGAGCGCCCGTCGACCGACAGGCCTTCGACCGACACGGTCTCGCCAGGGCTCGGGACCGGCGCACTGAGCCCGGAGTCCTCGTCGCTGATGACACGACCGACGAGCCGGCAGTCCACGACGTCGACGCCCGCGGGGACGTCGCTCTTGTCGACCGGACCTTGCCGTGATGCGGCACAGGTCGGTGCGGCGCCCGGGTCCGGGCTGTCGGAGGGAGGCGTCGCCGCGGGAGCCGGAAGTGTTCCCAGCCCCCAGATCAGGGCGGCGATCAGGGCAGTTGTCGTCAGGTTCGAGCGCACCCGCCATTAGTGGCACGAGTGGTGCGGCGGCCGCCCTCCTACCTCCCCGAGGTGAGTAGTAGACCTCGCCGCCTTGAGTACTGCGCGGAACACTTTGCGGTGATCGCAGCATAAAGTTCACCCGCTCCTCGTCTTGACGCCGGGTACCTACTCAGGCGCGGCGACGAGGTGGTGCGTCACGGTCAGACGAAGCGCTTGGCGTAGCCGAGGCGGTAGGTGAGGTCGTGCGACCGCTCCCTGATGAAGCGCGCAGGGTTGCCCCCGACCATCGCGAACGGCGGCACGTCCTTCGTCACCACGGCACCGGCGGCGACGACGGCGCCCTCGCCGATCGTCACGCCGGGCAGCACGATGGCGTGGCTCGCCACCCAGGCGTGGTCGCCGATCACGACCGGCCCGCCGACCTCCGCGAAGTCCGGCGAGTCCACGGCGTGCTGGCGCGTGTAGATCGTCACGTGGCTACCGAGGTTGACGCTCGCCCCGATGAGCAGGCCGGAGCGGCCGTCCAGGAAGCAGGAGTCGCCGATCGTGCAGTGCGGCCCGACGACGATCGACTCGGGCGCGTAGAACTCCGCGCGCCAGTGGATGCTCGACGTCGGGTGGAGTCGCAGCCCGGCACGCCGGTACACGGCGTTGCGCACCGTGTGCGAGGGGAACCGCCCTACCTCGGTGAGGAGCCGCAGCCGCAGGTCGCCCCACACCTCGCGGCGCCACCGCACGGCCTGCACCACCGCAGGCGGCGCCGCGCGCTTGACCGAGTCCCGGAGCGTGCCGCCCATCGTCGTCCTCCCGACCGCCGGGCCCCCTGCCCGCCGGCTCGAACGTATCGCCGGAACGACGGGCGGTCACCGGGCCTGCGCAGATTCCACCCGCAGTTCCACCCGCCCGACCCGGCCACCCGGGGGCCGCGCGGCGACATACTCGGGAGGTCACCGCACCGAGGCCCGCCGCCTCGGTCCGAATCCCAGGAGGACGCGATGACGGACCCCGGCGCCGGGCGCACGCCCCGGAACGGTCGACGCATCGGCGCCTACGTGCTGCCGGGCGACCCGACCTGGCTCGCGCGCACGCTGCCGCGCTACTACGACCTGCTCGACGTCCTCGTCGTCCCCGTGCCCACCGACGGCCGCGGGTGGACGGGCGCGCCCGTCCCCGTGGCGGACGTCGTCCGGCTGGTGCACGAGCTGGACCACCGCGGCATCGTGGAAGAGGTGCCGGGCCGGTGGACGGACGCCGCGCACCCGCAGCGCGCCGACACCGCCCAGCGGCAGGCCGCGCTCGACGCCCTCGGCGACCGGGTGGACTGGGTGCTCCAGGTGGACAACGACGAGCTCCTGCCCGAGCCCGCCGCGCTGCTCGCCGCGCTCGACGAGGCGGACGTGCGCGGCCTCGGCGCCGTCGAGTGGCCGATGCGCGTGCTGTACCGCCGCACCGACCGGCACGTGCTGGAGGTGTGCGCTGCGGACGGCTCGCCGCACCACGAGTACCCGGGGCCGGTCGCCGTGCGCGCCGGGGCACGACTGGTCGACGCGCGGCGCACGGACGGGGCGTTCCTGCGCGTCGTCGTCGCCGGGGACGACACGTCCCTGCAGCTGCGCCGACCCGCCGAGGACGGGGAGCACCGCGAGGTGATGGCCCGGCCGGAGCAGGCGATCGTGCACGACTCGTGGGCCCGCACGCCGGCGGAGATCCGCCGGAAGACGGCGTCGTGGGGGCACGCGCGCGACGCGCGGTTCAGCACGTACTTCTGGCTGCGCTGGTGGCCTGCCCCGGTGACCTGGCGCTGGCTGCGCGACCTGCACCCGTTCGCGCACGGCCTGTGGCCGCGCCTGCGGCGGCTGCCGAGCACGGGGCTGCTCGGTGACTGAGGGCCGGGACCTCCGCGGGGGCCACACCGTCGTCGTCCTGTCCTACCGGGGGCGCGAGGACACGCTGCGGTGCGTGGCGTCGGTGCTGGCCGGGTCGCAGGCCCACGTCCTCGTCGTGGACAACGGGTCCGGCGACGGCGTGCTGGCCGAGGCCGTCGCGCGCTGGCCGCAGGTCACCACCCTCCAGACGGGGACCAACCTGGGCTTCGCGGGCGGCATGAACGCCGGCCTGCACCGGGCCCTGGACGACGGCGCCGCCGTGGTCACGGTGCTGAACAACGACACGGTCGTCGACCCGGGGGCGCTGGACCGGCTGGCGGAGCGCGCCGCGTCGGAGCGCGTCGCCCTCAGCCCCGAGATCCGCTACCTGCGCGAGCCGGACCAGGTGTGGTTCGCCGGTGCCCGTCTCGACCCGCACGACGGGCTCCCCCGCCACCTGGACGCCGGTGAGGCCACCGCGCTGCGCGACCGCTCCGACGTGCCGTACGTCGTGGACCTCCTCGCCGGCTGCTGCGTGACGGCGGGGCGGGACGTGTGGTCCGCGGTCGGAGTGTTCGACGAGCGGTACTTCCTCGACTTCGAGGACTCCGACTGGAGCGTGCGCGCACGCCGGGCCGGCGTCGCGCTCGAGGTCGACCCGGGTGCCGTCGTCCGCCACGCGGTGTCTGCGTCGTTCGTCGGCGCCTACTCCTACCTGGGGCTGTACTACTACGCCCGTAACGCCCTGCTGTTCGCCCGCACCAGCGGGCGCCACCCGCACAGGCCGCGACACGCCGTGCAGGTGGCCCGCCTGCTGCGCCACCGACTCCTGCCCGTGCCGGTGCGAGTCGCCCGGGACCGCGGCCCCCGCACGGGACTACGCCACGGCGTCGTCCTGGCAGCGGCCCTGGGAGCCAACGCAGCACGCCGCTACGGGCGGGCGCCGGCCCGTCTCGAACGCCTTGCCGACCGCTGGGTGAAAACGCCGCCGACCGGGTGAAACCGCAGGATTCCGCGGCTGGACGACCGTTTTCCGGCGTTAGGCTGCCGCAGCCGAGGGAGTGCGAGGACGACCATGCCCGATACCGCCATCAGCGTTCGAGGACTGTCGAAGAGCTACCGGATCGCGCGCGGAGGTCTACGGACCAACCGCGCGACGGAGGCGGTCCTGTACCGCCTGCGTCACCCGCTGCAGCGCGCCCACTATGAGGAGTTCCGCGCGCTCGACGGGGTGGACTTCGACATCCCCTGGGGCGAGGCCGTCGGGATCGTCGGGCGCAACGGCGCCGGCAAGAGCACGCTGCTGAAGATCCTCACCCGGATCACGGCCCCGACCACCGGGTCGATCGACCTGGGCGGGCGCGTGGGCAGCCTGCTGGAGGTCGGCACGGGGTTCCACCCGGAGCTCACGGGCCGCGAGAACATCTACCTCAACGGCGCCCTGCTCGGGATGCGACGCAAGGAGATCCAGCGCCGCTTCGACGAGATCGTGGCGTTCTCCGGGGTGGAGACGTTCCTCGAGACGCCGGTCAAGCGGTACTCGTCGGGCATGTACGTGCGGCTCGCCTTCTCCGTGGCCGCCCACCTCGAGACGGAGATCCTCGCCATCGACGAGGTGCTGGCCGTGGGGGACGCCGAGTTCCAGGCGAAGTCACTGGCCAAGATGCGCGACGTCGCCAAGGACGGCCGCACCGTGCTGTACGTGAGCCACCAGGCGCAGACGGTGTCCGCCCTGTGCACCTCGGCGATGTACCTCGACCGCGGCACGCTGGTGCACCACGGCACCGTCGACGAGGCGATGGCGGCCTACCGCGACAGCTTCGACGACTTCCAGGTGTCCCAGCAGGACGCCGAGCGGCGGCCCGGCACCGGGGAGCTGCGGTTCACGCACGTCGCTCTCGGCTCCGTCACGCCCGAGCCCGTGGACGACAAGACCGTGGAGTTCTCGGTCAGCGCCAACCCCGGGTTGCTGGGCCAGTACTTCGTCTCCTGCCACATCAACGACGCCGACGGCAACATCGTGGTCCAGTGCGACTCGCGCCTGGTCGGCGCCTGGTTCTCCCCCGGTGCCGAGCAGAAGGGCGCCCTGACGATCAAGGACCTCTGGCTCAAGCCCGGGCGCTACACGGTGGACCTCTACCTGTGCAAGACGGGGATCCTCGACGCGTGGGAAGGGGCGGCGTCCTTCGAGGTGCTCCCCGTGCCCCCGTACCCCGAGGTGACCTCGGACGAGGCGCTGACCCACGGCGCGGTGCTGGCCGACTTCGAGTACGAGACGTGGTGAGGGCCCGATGACGACCCAGACCCCGACCCGCGCGGCGCTGCCGCGCACGGTCATCACACCGCCCGGACGGCTCAACATGCCGCGCTGGCGCGAGCTGTGGGAGGCCCGCGAGGTGCTCTACCGGTTCGGCGTGCGCGACATCGTGCTGCGCTACCGGCAGACCGTCATCGGCGTGGCATGGGTGGTGCTGCAGCCGCTGGCGTCCGCGGGCATCTTCGCCGTCGTCTTCGGGCAGGTCGCCGGCCTGGACAGCGGCGGGGTGCCGTACTTCGCGTTCAGCCTCGCCGGCATGCTCGCGTGGAACCTGTTCAACGGGATCGTGGCCCGGGCCGCGCCCTCGCTGGTGGCCAACCAGGCCCTGGTGTCCAAGGTCTTCTTCCCGCGCATGCTCGTGCCCCTGTCGTCCGTGCTGGCGGTGCTGCTGGACTTCCTCGTCGGGTTCGTGCTGCTCGTGGTGATGCTGTTCGTCTACGGCATCAACCCGGGGTGGGCCGTCCTCGCGACGCCCCTGTGGGTCCTCGCGGCTGTCGTGCTCGCGTGCGGCCTGGGCATGGCGGGCGCGGCCGTCACGGTGCAGTACCGCGACGTCGCCTACGCGCTGCCGTGGGTGCTCCAGCTCGCCCTGTACGCGACCCCGGTGGCCTACTCGCTGGAGTCCGTGCAGCAGAACGTGCCGTCGTCGCTGAGCTGGCTGTTCGTGATCAACCCGCTCACCTGGCTGATGGAGGGCTTCCGCTGGTCGCTGCTCGGCCTCGCCGCCCCGCCCTGGTGGCAGGTGGTGGGGCTGGCCGTCGTGGCCGTGGGCGTGTTCCTCGCCGGCTCGCTGGTGTTCCAGAAGCTGGAGCGAGGGTTCGCGGATGTCATCTGAGCAGGTCGCACCGGCGCCGGTCGCCGCGACGGGTCGCCCCGCCGCCGGCACGCGGCGCCTGCTGCACCTGCTCACGCCCGGCGACCACTACTCCCCCAGCACCGGCAGCGCCGTCCCCACCGTGGTGCACGGCCTGTCCGCGGCCACCCCGGCGGACGCACCACGCCCCAGCGTCCTCGTGGCCGCCGGCACGTACGCCGACCGCTACCCGAGCGCCGACGCGATCGAGTACGCCCTCGCCGCACCACGCCGGTGGGACCGCTATGCGGACCTGGCCCTCGGCCGCGCCCTCGCCGTGCGCCCCGGCGCCCGCCGCCCGCTGCGCACGGCCCTCTCCGGGCAGCACGCGTGGGAGTCGTCGGTCGTGCTGGCGCACAACCTGCCGCAGGCCGTCCCCCTGGTGGACGCCGCCCGGCACGCGGGCGTGCTGTACGCGCACAACCAGCTGCTGCGGACGTACACCCGCCGGGAGGCGGACCGGGTGCTCGGCCCGGCGGCCGCGGTGGTGGCGGTCAGCGACCACCTTGCGGGCGCGCTCGCCGACCTGCTCCCGCCGTCGGTCCGGCCCCGGCTCGTCGTCGTGCGCAACGGCGTCGACCCCGCCGCCTTCGCGGCGCCCCCACGACCCGACGACGGCGTCCTGAGGGTCGTGTACGTCGGGCGGACCATCCCCGACAAGGGCGTGCACGTGCTGGTCGAGGCCGTCCGCCGGCTCGCCCGGCCCGATGTGCGGCTCGAGGTCGTCGGCGGCGCCGGGTTCGCGCCCGACGCGCCCCTCACCGCCTACGAACGCTCCCTGCGCCGGCTGGCCGCGCCCGCGGGCGCCCGGATCTCCTTCCGCCGCTTCG
The DNA here is from genome assembly GCF_042670225.1 of Isoptericola sp. NPDC057191. Lineage (NCBI taxonomy): Bacteria > Bacillati > Actinomycetota > Actinomycetes > Micrococcales > Promicromonosporaceae > Isoptericola > Isoptericola sp. NPDC057191. Next base: position 29,603 of record NZ_JBHUWC010000011.1, read on the forward strand.
TGCCCCGTGACCAGGTGGCGGCCGCCCTCGCCGGGGCCGACGTCGCCGCCGTCCCGTCCCGCTGGCCCGACCCGTGCCCCCTGACGGTGCTGGAGGGCATGGCGTCCGGCGCCGCCCTCGTCGGCTCCGCGGTGGGCGGCATCCCCGAGCTCGTCCGCGACGCCGGGGTGCTCGTGCCGCCCGACGACGCCGACGCGCTGGCCGACGCCCTCGCCGGCCTCGCCGACGACGCCGCCCTGCTGCGCCGCCTCCAGTCCGCCGGCCGCGAGCGCGCCGTCGCCCGCGACTGGCGCGTCGTGCACGCCGAGCTCGGCTCCGCACTCGCCCAGGTGATGTCGTAGCCCAGTCCTAGCCCAGTCCCAGCAGCAGTCCCAGCAGTCCTAGCCCGCCGAGGAGACATCATGACGCTCACCCAGACCGTCACGCGCGTGGCGCACCAGGTCACCGCGGCTCCTTCCGCCGCGCGCCGCCTGCGCGCCTCGGCCGGCGAGGCCCTGCGATGGCGGCTCGGCATGTACGACGACCTCCAGCTGCCCCCGTTCCCGCTCTCGGGATTCACGTACCTCGGCCTGCGGGCGCGCCCCTACGAGGAGTCCGACGCCGAATGGCGCCTCGCCTTCGAGAACGCCCCCGGCATGGAGCTGTGGGAGAACGGGGACCGCCCACGGACCACCCGGGCCGAGTACGAGGAGCTGCTCCGCTGGACGCGGCGGCGCATCGAGCGCCAGCGGGGGCCGTACCTGCTGCTCCTGGAGGACGTCGCGACGGGCGCCTCGGTCGGCGACCTGTCGATCTGGCGGGTGCGGGAGCACTACCGGACGGCGGAGTACGCCATCGCCCTCGCCCCGGACGCCCGGGCGCACGGGCACGGCCTGGTCGCCGGGCGGCTGGCGATGCGCTGGATCTTCGGCACCGGCGAGATCGGCCGGATCGAGATCACCCACAGCGTGGAGAACCGGGTGGCGTGCTATGCCACCCGCCGGCTCGGGATGGCCGTGGAGACGATCATCCCGGACGCCTACTCGGTGCGTACGGGGCCCGGCGAGGAGCGCCGCGACGCGGGGTGCCTGCACAGCATCCTGCGCGACGACTTCGAGGCCGGCGAGGCCGAGCGCCTCGCCGCCCGGCGCCCGTCCATGTCCCCCGCCCCGGCCCCGGACCCGGCCCCGACCGACGCCTCGCGCTGAGCGCGGCGCCGGCGTCAGCGGGCGACGGCCTGGGCGGGGACGACGTCGTCCTGGGCGGTCTCCGGCGCCGTCCGTGACGGGCCCACCACTCCGGCGAGGACACGGGCCCTGAACTCCTGGGGCGTGACCTCGTAGGCCCCGAACCGTGCGAAGTGCGGCTTGAGGCTGCCGCAGTCCACGAGGTCCCAGCGCGTGCCGAGCTGCCCGAGCAGGGCGGCCATCGCGACCGCGCCGGCGCCGTCCTCGGTGTGGAACATGCTCGCGATGCCGTACGTGCGGCCGAGGTCGATCCCCCACATGCCCGCGACGGGCACGCCGTCCCGGGAGGCGGTCCATGTGGTGACGAGCCCGGCCGCGTCGGCGGCGAGCCACGCCTGGACGACCGGCTCGACGATCCAGGTCCGCTCGCGCTCGGCGCACGCGCGGATCACGGGCTCCAACGGCATGGAGTCGCCGATCTCGAGGTCGCCGCGGCGCAGGTAGGTGCGCACCCGGGACGGCACCCGAGCGCTGGCGGCGTCGATGACCGCGCGGGGGCGCACGTACCGCAGGATGAGCTGCGGGCGGGCCTCCCCGCCGCGGCCCATGAGCACGTACCCCCGCAGGTAGGCGCCCGCGAGATCGGCGGGCGTGACGTCGTCCAGGGGCGTGAGCTCTTCGGTCACCCGCCCGAGCGCGGCCTCGCGGTCGTCGGCGACCGCCACGGACCAGGCCGCCATCCGCGCCGGGCCGAGCACCCGTGCCAGCCCGCCCACGACGACCCGGCCGGCCGTCCCGCCGGCGGTGCGGGCGGCGTCGGCCGCCCGGTGGCGCGTTGTCTGCCAGGTCGACATCAGGCGATCCCCTCGGCCGGGTCGGGCCGGCCCGAGGAGCCGGACCCGGAGTGGTAGGCCCCCGCGTACCGCCCGCGCACCAGCCGCACCAGGTTGCGCTTGACGTCGTAGGGGTAGAACCGCCAGTTCGGCACCGCCCACTCGCGCACGACGGCGTCGACGGCGCGGGCGCGCTCGGCGGCGGGCACGGGCGCGGTGAGGCACGCGGCGAACAGCTGCCGCAGCAGCTCCCACTGCGGGAACGCCACGGGACGGGAGAACCCCGGGTCGTAGGTGCGCACCTGGTCGAGCACGTCGCCGCCCTGCACCTTGTTGGTCTGCTGGTCGTGCCGGCGCGAGACGAACAGCTGCTCGGGCACCAGCACCCAGGGGGCGCGGAGCGCCATCGCGACCCCGAGCGCCACGTCGCCCCCGTAGTAGGCGGGCAGCCCGCCCATGCGGCGCAGGACGTCGGTGCGGTGCACCCCGCCGAAGCCGATCACCTGGTACGCGTGCCGCGCGAGGAACGTTCGCGCGCGCTGCGACGGCCGGCCCGTGTCGAGGTCGAGGCCGTCGTCGTCCATCTCGCCCACGAGCCGGTCGTCGACGTCGACCAGGGCGACCCGGGAGAAGGCGATGGTGGCGTCGGGCCGCTCCTCCAGCGCGGCCCGGCAGCGCGCGAGGTGCGCCGGACGCACGACGTCGTCCGCGCCGTTCCACATGAAGTAGGGCGCGCTCGCCTCGGCGAGCACGCGGTTCCAGTTCCACGGCACGCCCCGGTTGCGGTCGCTGCGCAGCACGCGGAAGCGTGGGTCGGCGGCGGCGAACGCGTCCGCGATCGCGGCGGACCGGTCGGTGGACCCGTTGTCGGCGACGATCACCTCGACGTCGGCCAGGTCCTGGTCGCGCAGGGCCGTGAGGGTGCGCTCGAGGAACCGCTCGCCCTCGAAGACGGGCACGCCCACGGTGAGCGCCGGGCCGCGCCGCGTCGTCGCGGCCGGGCCGTCGGGCTGGGTGCTGTCCATGCTGTCCTCCGTCGCCGCGGGCTCCCGTTCGAGCGTAGGGCCGGCCCTCCCCGGGGCCGAGGCCGGGGGCGGGTGAGATCGGCGCCGGGCCGGGTGAGATCGCCGCCGCGCCCTCCCCGTGCGCGCGTGGCCGTGGGCAGAATCGGCGTGCGGCCGACGCTCGCCCGAGGACCGGCCGCCCGCGGGCCGAAGGAGCTGCCGTGAACGACCGACCCGACGCGACCTCCGCGCCGCTCGTGTCCGTGGTCGTCGCCACCGACCGTGGCGGGCCACACCTGGCCGAGGCCCTCGCCTCCGTGCGGGACCAGACCTACCCGCGCGTGCAGACCGTGCTCGTCGACGACGGGTCCGCCGACCCGGCAGCCCTGCGCCGGATCACCGACGAGTTCCCCGAGGTCGCCGTCCACCGGCAGGAGAACGCGGGCGTCTCCGTGGCCCGCAACGCGGGGGTCCGACGCACCGACGGCGACCTGCTCGTCTTCCTCGACGACGACGACCGCTGGCACCCCGAGCGCCTGGCCCGCCAGGTCGCCGCGCTGGACGCCCGGCCGGACGCCGTCCTCGCCTACTGCGGGATGCGCACGATCGACGCGCAGGGGCGCGAGCTGGTGCCCGCCGACCAGCGTCAGGTGCGCGACGTCCACGAGGTGCTCCGGCGCGAGACCGGGATCATCCTGCCGAACGTCATGGTGCGCCGCTCGACCTTCCTGCGGGTGGGTGGCTTCCACCCCGCGTTCCGGCGCGCCCAGGACCTCGACCTCGTGCTCAAGGTCGCGCTGGAGGGCCCGTTCACCTTCGTGCCGGGCACGCTGGTCGACTACCGGCACCACGAGGGCAACAACACCCGCCGGCACCGCGAGCTGTGCCGCAGCATCGACCACGTGGTGCGGCTGCACCGCTGGAACGCGCTGGAGAAGGGCCGCGACGACCTCGTCGCCGACCACGACGCGAGCCTCGCCGCGAACGGGCGGTTCGCCGCCTGGAGCGCGGCCCGCGCCGCACGGCGCGCGGTCGCCGAGGGCCGGATGGGTGCCGCGGCGGGCGAGCTGCTGTGGGCGGCCCGCTTCGCACCGGGCGCTCCCGTGTCGTGGGTGCGGCGGCGGGTCAGCGGCCGGCCGCGGCCGGCCGCGCGAGCACCGCGTCCAGCTCACTGAGCTGCTCCCGGGCGGTCCCGGCCAGGCGGTCCCGCGCCGCGACGACGAGGTCGCGCACGGCGGTCTCCTGGTCCCGCAGCTCGCCGAGCAGCTTGTCGAGCCGGGCCGCCTCCAGACCGCGAGCCTCCAGGACCCAGGACGCCAGGCCGGCGTCCCGCATCAGCGAGCGGACCTTCGCCCGGTCCGCCACCGCGAGCACCGGCCGGCCGGCGACGACCGCCGCCACGAGCGTGTGGAACCGCGACGCCACGACGAGGTCGCAGCGGGCGAGGCGAGGCACCAACTCCGCGAAGGGCGGCGCGCCCCACACCTCCACCGAGGTCGCCACGGCCGCGTCGCCCAGCCGGCGTGCGGCCTCCGACCGCACGGCGTCGGCCACGGGCAGGTCGGACACGTCGCCGCCGACGAGCGCCACCGTGCCGCCCCCGGTCACGTGCTGCGCGACCGTCTCCGCGAGCGCCTGGACGTACGGCGTCAGAGCGAGGTCGGCCGGCCCGCCCGGCCCGAGCCACGGGAACCGCAGGACGCCGAGCGCGAGCAGGCCACGCCCCTCGTGCGCCGCAGGGGCGCCGGCGCCAGGCTCGGGCGCGGACGGTGTGTCCGGCGCGCTGGCGAAGACGACGTCGGTCCGCACGGGGTCGTCGGGACTCGCGCCGCCCATCTCCAGGAGCGCGGCGCGGCTCGCCTGGTCGCGGAACGACCGGTACGACGCCCGGCGCGTCGCGAGCACCAGGAGCGCGCGCTCGGCGCGGCTGCGCACCGTCGTGCCGCCCACGGCGAGGACGACGAGCCGTCGGCCGTGGGTGCTGCTGGCGAACGCGAGCACGACCAGGGCCAGCGCACCCAGCACGCCGACCCCGGCGGTCGCCTCCGCCTCGTAGACCCCTCCACCGGCGATGACGAGCGCGCCGACGTCCCGTCCGGTGCGCCACGCCCGGTGCAGGCTGTCGACGGCGGACCGCACGCGGTGCAGCAGGCGGCCGGCGCGGGTGCGGCCGGAGGGTGGCGCGTCGTCACCCAGCGGGGCCCAGCGCAGGTCCTCCAGGCCGCTGACGGGCAGCGGGTGGCCGGCGTAGGTGACGAGCACGACGTCGTGCTGCCCGCGCAGGTGGTCGGCGACCACGCGGGCCGTGGCGTCGTTCCCCGGGTTGCCGGTGCCCCAGCCGCCCAGCAGGCCGACCCTCATGCGGGGCCACCGAGGGAGAGCACCGCCTTCCGCGCCACGAAGGCCTCCGCGTACCGGTGACGGCACTCGACCCCGCGCATCCGCATCAGGCCGAGGAACATCTCCTCGTCCCACCAGTCCCTGCCGGTCTGCGAGGGGTAGCTCTTCGACAGCAGCTCGACCTTGCGGCGGGCGGCGTCCTCGTCGAGGGGGACGTAGTGGGTGGCCGGACCGAGGTCGCCGTCCCACTTCGGGATCTCGTACTCGAGCACCAGGGCGTCTCGCCAGGCGGTCGGGACGAGCTCGGACACGAGCCGGTGGTCCTGGTGGGAGTCGTCGCGGCGCGGGCACAGCACCAGGTGCGGCGCCTCGTCGCCCGCGAGCTCCTCCAGCGCGGCCTTGACGTCGTCCCAGCGGCCGGGGAGGCGGCCGTCGGGCAGGTCCCAGAACCGCACGCGCGCGCCGGGCAGGAACGCCTCGGCGGCGTCGCGCGCCTCCGCCTGCCGCTCGGGCGTGCCGGTGAGCATGGCGAAGGTCGCGGTCACCGCGCCCCGCGCCGCGAGCCCCAGGAGGAGGCCGCCGCAGCCGATCTCGATGTCGTCGGGGTGGGCGCCGAGGCACAGCACGTGCAACGGACCGGGCGGCAGGGACAGGTCGATCATGGTCACGCCCCGACGGCGCGCATCCGGGGCGCCACTGGCACCCGTGCGGCGGGGACCGACGCCGGGACGGGCGCGAGGGCGGGGCGGTCGTCCCGCCACACCGCCCACGGGCACCGACCGGTGCGGTAGAGCTCCTCGAGCGCGTTCCGCTCCTTCAGGGTGTCCATCGGCGCCCAGAAGCCGTCGAAGCGCACGGCGCGGAAGCGGCCGTCACGCGCCGCCCGGACGCACCCGTCCATCACGAGGTCGTCGCCCTCGTCGAGGTAGTCGAAGATCCCCTGCCGCAGCACGAAGTAGCCGCCGTTGATCCGCATCTCCATGTCGGCGACCGGCTCGATCCCCTGCAGCATCCCGTCCGCGTCGATCTTCACGACGTGGAAGGAGTCCTGCGGGTCCACGGCCAGCAGGGAGCCGACGGCGTCGGTGGCGACGAAGTCCTCGACGATGCGGTCCATGGGCGCGTCCGTGAGCACGTCGCCGTAGTTGGCGAGGAACACCTCGTCGTCGCCCAGGTAGCGGCGCACACGGCGCAGCCGCTCCCCGATGGCGGTGTCGGCGCCGGTGTCGACGAACGTGATGCGCCAGTCGCTGATGTCGCTGGACAGGAGCTCGACCTCGGCGCCGCCCTTCGTCCCGCCCTGGGTGAGCACGAAGTCGTTCGAGTGCGTCTCGCGGTAGTCGAGGAAGTAGTCCTTCACCGCGGACGCGCCGTAGCCCAGGCAGAGGATGAACTCCGTGTGCCCGAAGTGCGCGTAGTACTTCATGATGTGCCACAGGACGGGGCGGGAGCCGATCGGCGTCATCGGCTTGGGCAGCGAGTCCGGGCCGGAGCGCATCCGCATGCCCAGCCCTCCGCAGAACAGCACGACCTTCATCGTCCGACCTCCCCGGGCGTGGTGGTGGCCTGCTCCGGACCGCTGTCCGGGAGGCGGCGGGGCGCGGCGCGCTCCCGCATCGCGGGTGCCACGGGCCGTCCCCGCAGCAGGCCGTCGGTGCTGCCGGCCTCGACCGCGCGGCCGTAGACCTCGAGCGCGCCGCGCACCGCCTCGACGGTGAGCTCCACGTCGGCGTCGGTGTGGGCGGCAGAGATGACGAACGACTGGGCCAGCACGCCCCGCTCCAGCAGCTCCTGCAAGAACAGGGTGCGGAACGCCTGGGACGGGTTGCCCTCGTGGTCGCGGGTGCCGAAGACGAGGCACGACGCACGCCCCATGACGGTGACGTGGTTCGCGAGGCCCGCCTCCGCGGCGGCCTGCTCGACCCCCGCGCGCAGCAGTTCGCCCTGCGTCTCCATCTGCCCGACGACGTCGCGCTCGGCGTAGGTGTCCGCCACGGCGAGCAGGGCCGCCAGGCCCGTCGTCTCCGCGCCGTGCGTCGTCGACAGCAGGAAGGCGCGCGCGGCGGCGGTGTTCAGCCCGCCCACCTCCATGAGGTCGGCGCGGCCGGCGAGCGCCGAGACGGAGAAGCCGTTGCCGAGCGCCTTGCCCCACGTGGACAGGTCGGGCACCACCCCGTACACGGACTGGGCCCCGCCCGCCGCCCAGCGCATGCCGGTGATCATCTCGTCGAAGATCAGGACGAAGCCGTCGCGGTCGGCCAGCTCGCGCAGCCCTTCGAGGAAGCCGGGCGCCGGCTCGGCCGTCGCGGTGGCCTGCTCGAGGATGAGCGCGGCGACCTGCCCGGGGTGCGCGTCGAGCATGGCGCGCACCGAGTCGAGGTCGTTGTAGCGGAAGCCGACGGTCAGGTCGCGGTGCGCCTGCGGGATGCCCGCCGACATCGCCGTGGTCGCGATGAACCAGTCGTCCGTGGAGAAGAACGGCTGGGTGGAGCAGACGGCCACGAGGTCGCGGCCCGTGGCCACGCGGGCGAGCTTGACGGCCGCCGTCGTGACGTCGGAGCCGTTCTTGGCGAACTTCACCATCTCGGCTCCGGGGACCTGGGCGAGGAACCGTTCGGCCGCCTCCAGCTCCCAGACCGAGGGCCGGGAGAAGTTCACGCCCTGGTGCGCCGCACGCGCCACGGCGTCCGCGACGGGCGCGTAGCCGTGCCCGAGCGTGACGGCGCGCAGGCCCATGCCGTACTCGACGAACCAGTTGCCGTCCAGGTCCAGGACCCTGGCGCCCTCGCCGCGCACCAGGACGGGTGCCATCGCCTCGGGGTACTGGTCGGAGCCGCGGGCGTAGGTGTGCGCGCCGCCCGGCACGAGCTCGTGCAGCCGCCGCTGTGCCGCCGTGGACGCGGTGAAGGCGCGGGGCGCGTCCACGGCCGGGCTGGTGGCGGTACCGGCGCTCTGGGGCATCGCGCGCTCCTCGATGGCGGGCCCCGCGCGGGCTGCCGGGGCGGTCCTGACAAGTCTGAGCAGCACGTCGGCGGGTGCGGAAGGCGGGTCGGACGAGTTCACCCCGTCGGGCATGCCCTAGGGCACGATTTCATCCGCCCGAGGCGGAGACGACGCGGTTGCCCCGCCCTACGGTGGGCCGCATGGAGATCATCGAGACGTCCATCCCCGGCCTCGTCGTGTTCCAGCCGACGCCCCACCGGGACGAGCGCGGCTACTTCTCCCGGACGTTCGACGTCGACGTCGTCGCCCGGGCAGGGATCGACCCGGCGGGCTTCAAGCAGGAGAACCAGTCCCGCTCGTACCAGGGTGTGGTGCGCGGCCTGCACGGCCGGTCGAACGCCGGCGAGGCGAAGCTGGTGCGCTGCGCGCACGGCGCCGTCCTCGACGTGGCGATCGACGCCCGGCCCGACTCCCCCACCTTCGGGCAGATGGAGACGTTCCTGCTCGACGACCAGGTGTGCCGGCAGGTCTACATCCCGCGCGGGTTCCTGCACGGGTACCAGGCGCTGACCTCGGTGACCGACTTCGTCTACCGCATCGACGACTTCTACGGACCCGACGAGGACGTCACCGTCAGCTTCGACGACCCGGACCTCGCCGTGCCGTGGCCCGGCCCGGTCACCGTCGTCTCCGACCGTGACCGGCACGGCCTCACCTGGGCGCAGTACAAGGCGAGCCTGGGCCGCTGAGGAGGTCCAGCGAGCAACGAGGACACCGCCGCGACCACGCTGCGGGCCGAACGCACCCGCGTCTCGGCCGAGGCTGAGGAAGCCCTGCGCGGCCCCGAAGGCAGCCGCCAGCGGTTCGCGCACGACGCCCGCGCCGAGCACCGCACCGTCCTCGCCGCCCGTGAGGCCGAGCGCCGCGCCCGAATCCTGGTGCGGCGTGAGGGTGCCGAGCCGCACCAGGTGGTCCAGGTGGTCCGCCCGTACCAGGTGCTTGCGGATGTTCACAGCCATGTGCTCACGCGTGACGTCGGGAAACTTGCGCTCGGTATAGGCACACCGCGGCCGGCCTGGCGGCAGGGAGCACACCGCCCGCTCGCACGACGCTGCAGAGCTAGGAAGTCGCGACCCCATCGGCGCGCAGCGCCTCAAGTTGGAGGTCCTTCGCGTCCGGGCTACTCGCCCAGATCTCGGCGAGCCGGCCATCCCTGACGATCGCAGCCCCCACGCCGGGCACCCCCCAGTTCACGACGACTCGCTGAACACCCGGCTTTCGCGTGTCCTCCTGGCCAGCGGCGTTGCCGACCGGGGGCACACCGAACGTCACACCGTCCGGAAACAGCAACGTTGACCCGACGAGGTTGCACCCTGGCTCGCCAGCGCTCTCGAGCCGGACAACTTCTACCACTTGCGCATCGCACGTCGACAAGCGATCTGCCCCCGGCGGTACGGCTACCCCATCAGGACCGCATCCCGTCGCGACCACCAGGACGCTGCACAGCACTGTGGTCGCGGCGACGCCGTGCACACGCTTCACCCCGCGAACGTTAGCGGCAAACCGTGCCTGGCCCTCGACACCGTTCCGTGTTGCCGCCCCGTCGGGGATGACCACGTGCAGGCGCTCGCCGCCCGGCAGCGACGCGTCCACGAACGGGCCGCTGAGGTCGAGCCGACGCCCGAACGCCTTGAGCATCCGCTCCACGAGGTCGCGCACCTGTCCCGTGGTAAAGAGCGTCGTCGTCGGCTCGGGCACCCCGCGTCAGGCGATGAACACCTTGGCGGGTGCGCTGATCCAGAACTAGCCACCGACGGTCGGGCCGCCATGCGGGAGCCAGCAGCGTTGGAATCCTGCCGAGGTGAGGTTGGCCAGGCGTAGCTGCGAACGGTCCCGTGCGGCCGTGTTGCGGACTGTGTGCGGACTGATCGAGATCACTCGCGGACGGACGCGAGGTAGCGAGGCCACCCACACACGGGCACCCCTTGCAAATCTCGCAAGGCAGTTGACTGGGCCTGTCGAGCCGGAAACGCTTTTCGAAGCGGACCCGAGGTCCGCGAGATCGTCACACATACGGGAGGAATCTCATGAGAAGCGCACCCCGAGCGCTCACCGCAGCCGTCGTCGCCCTGGGCATGGTTGGTGCCGGCGCCTCCGCCGCCTTGGCCGCGCCGGTTCACGAGGGGCCATCGGCACGGGTGGTGGCCGTGGTGTCGGCAGGCGCTCCCGTGCACACGTGGTTCCCGACGATCCCGGTCACGACAAAGTCGGTCGTCAACAAGAAGCGCATCGCGAAGTACTACACAGACCGGTCCAAGCAGATCGGGCGGTGCACGATCACGACTCGTGGCGGCAGGTGCACCATCAGCAGGGGGAAGACCGCGACCAGGACGATCGAGACAAGCTTCGGCGTCTCGCGCAAGTCCGTCGCGGCGAGCCTCGGGTTCTCGTCCTCGACGTCGGTCACCATGCAACAGGCGTGCACGTCACCAAGCATGAAGAAAGGCAAGACCTGGAAGGCTTGGGCGCAGGGCAGCCGATATCACTACAAGGTGCAGCCCAAGACGCGTGTCGCGGGATTCACGATCTCGGGCAAGAAGAGCAAGTGGCTCTACGCATTCGACCCGAACCCGAACGACATCACGTGCGGCCTCAAGTGAGGCGACGCGCCTTCGCTGTTGCTGCATTCACCATCGGAGCCTCCGTGCTGTTGGCAGCCTGCGAGGGGCCCGACGAACTCAGCGTCAAGGACGCGCCGGGGCAGACTCTCGATGTCGTGAACGAGCATGTGCCGGATGACGCGTCCTTCGTCATCCAGGACGTGTCTCCGGTCGTCGGCGTGGCCGCAAGTTTCGACGAGTCCAACACCGACGAGTGGACGTTGCTCGCTGCCTGTGCAGACGCCCAAGTGATCGACCAAGCCGCCACCATCGAGGTCTCGGTGGTGCCGTCGAGCCGTGTCACCAACGAGGTGCGCTCGAAGATCGAGGCACGGGAATTTGGCGAGACGGTGGGCGACTGCACCGCCCCCGACTAGCTGATCGCGCAACGGCTGGGACCTGTGAAGCAGATCGCTGCGCCCTTGACTCTCGGCCGGGTGTCACACCTCGCGCGGCATCGGGTCCAGCACGACCCAGCGCCCGCCGTTCGCCTCGATCTGAGGCAGGGCCCGGCGCACCTCGTCCAGCAGGTCGGGCACGAACAGCAGCACCCGGTCGGGGACGAGCCCGACGAGGTCGTCCGGCGACACGATCGGGATGCGGTTGCCCGGCATGGTGCGGCCGTGCTTGGCGGTGGAGGCGTCCGCGACGGCCACGACGTGCGAGCGGTCGATCCCCGACGCGCGGAGCAGGGCGGACGTGCGCGACGCGGCACCGTAGCCGGCCACGGTGAGCCCCTTGGCCTTGGTGTCGCTCAGGTACGCGCCGATCTCCGCGACGGACTCGCGCAGCGCGGTGCCCAGGATCGCGACCGACGCGGGGTCGAGCACGCCCTCCGCCTCCTCGCGGGTGACCATCGTCGTGACGTCGTCCGCCTGCGCGCCCCAGCGGGAGCCGTCCTTGGCGAACGCCAGCATGATCGTGCCCCCGTAGAGGGGGTACTCCCACGCGCCGACGGCCGTCAGCCCGACCTCCGCGCCCATGCGCACCAGGGCGGGCGTCGAGTAGTAGGCGAAGTGCCCGTGCCGCAGCGCGTTCCAGATCCCTCCGCGCATGATCGCGGCGAGCGTGTGGTACTGCATAAGGAGCACGCCGTCGTCGGCGAGCCGGTCGCGGCGCTCGACGAGGGCGGCGCGCTGGTCGGCGTCGTGCATCATCCCGAAGATGTCGACGATCAGCTCGGCGGGCCCCTCGGTCACCTCGACCATCTCGCGACGGGCGAGCTGCTCCACCCAGGTGCCGCCGTGCGGGCTGGGGTACTCCAGGACGCGCGTGCCACGGCGGACGAACCCGGCCGCCTCCGCCTGGTCGACGGCCGCCTCGGCCTGCGCGACGAGGGCCGCAGGCTCGACGCCGCGCGGCTCCTCGGGCGTGGTCGGGTCGGCCTCGAGCTGGGCGAGCCCGGTGCTGGTGCCGAGCACCATCCGCAGCGGGTGCTCCGGGTCGGGGGTCGGATCGGAGGGCGCGGGGAACAGGTCGGCGGGCGGCTGCATGCCCAGGTCGAGCACGACGACCCCCTCGGACGAGCCGTTCCACCGGTCCCGCCAGGCGTGGTCGAGGGGCGCGGTGTCCGGCCCGCGGCGGTGAGAGACGTGAGCGGTGGTGTCGGTCATGGTGGCCTCCGTGGTCCTTGCCGGCTCAGCGCAGCCGGAGCGTGGAGATGTCGAGGCGGCCGTCGGCCGCGAGCTGCCGGATGCGCTCGAGGCGCACGAAGCGCGCGCCCTCGAAGTCGTCGGCCGTCAGGGCACGGTCCGCGGCGTCCTTCCAGATCTCCCGGATCCCGTCCGGGACGGTCCAGCTCGGGTCGGCCGCGGGCAGCAGGGTGCGGATCTTCGTGAAGTCGACCCGGTAGTTGCGGGCGTCGGGTCCCGCGCCGTCGGCGAAGGACACCGGGGCGCCGGTGATCTCGCTGACCTGCTCCGCGATCGTGCGGATCTGCACCACGTCCTCGTCCCGCCCGACGTTGAACGCCTGGTCGTGCACCACCTCGCGGGGTGCCTCCAGGGCCGCCAGGAACGCGGCCGCGATGTCGCGGGCGTGCACCAGCGGGCGCCACGGCGACCCGTCGGACTGGAGCCGCACCTCGCCGCGCGTGTATGCCGTCCCGGTGAGGTTGTTGACGACGATGTCGGCCCGCAGCCGAGGTGACGAGCCGTACGCCGTCGCGTTGCGCAGGTAGGTGGGCGAGAAGGACTCGTCGGCGAGCGGCGAGATGCCCTGCTCGGCCATCACCTTGCTCTCGCCGTACGGGGTGACGGGGTGGAACTCGCCGTCCTCCGTGACGGGCGCGTCGCCGCCGGCCCCGTAGAGCGAGCAGGACGAGGAGAACAGGAAGCGCGGCACGCCCGCCTCCTTCGCGACCCGCGCCATGTGCACCGCGCCGCGGGCGTTGACGTCGTAGGTCGCGTCGGGGTTCAGGTGCCCGATCGGGTCGTTCGAGATGGCCGCGAGGTGGATGACCGCGTCGAAGCCGTCCAGGTCCTCGGGGGTCGCGTCACGCACGTCGCCCGTGCGCTGCTCGTACCCGTCGGGCTGGGCGCCGAAGTCGCAGCCGTCGTACCACCCGACGTCGAGGCCGACCACGTCGTGGCCCGCCGCACGCAGCACCGGCACCATCACCGCACCCAGGTATCCCCGGTCGCCGTCCACCAGCACGCGCATGACGCTCCCCTCCCGCCGGGCACGCTCGTCCCGGCCGTCGTCGCGTCGAACCTACGCACGCGCCGCCCCGCCCCGGAACCTCCGGAGCGGGTGGAAAACGGGTGGAGGGCGGGTGGAAAACGCCGGAGCCACCGCCGTTCTCCACCCGGGTGATTCTGGGCCCCGGGCCGTCCGGAGCGGCCCGCGCCGGGCAAGAATCGCTGGCATGAAGGTCCTGCGTGTGTCGCACAGCGCCGTGGTCGGCGCGTGGCGCGCCCGCGAACGGGAGCTGCGCCGCCTCGGCGTCGACGTCCACCTGCTCTCCGCCCGTCGCTGGGACGAGGGCGGCACCGTCGTGACGCTGCGCCCCGAGCCCGGCGAGCCGGTGACCGGCGTCCGCACGCTGGGCCGGCACCCCGCCCTGTTCGTCTACGACCCACGCCCCCTGTGGCGTGCGCTCGGCGAACGGTGGGACGTGCTGGACGTGCACGAGGAGCCGTTCGCGCTCGCCACCGCCGAGGTGCTCGCGCTCCGCGCGCTGCGCCGACTCGTGGACCGATGGCGCGGGCGCGGCACCGGGCCTGCCGCGCCCGTCGTCGTCTACTCCGCGCAGAACCTCACCAAGCGCTACCCGCCGCCGTTCCGGTGGATCGAGTCGGCGGTGCTGCGCACCGCCGCCGGGGTGTCGGTGTGCAACGCGGACGCCGCCGACGTCGTGCGCGCCAAGGGTGCCCGCGGCCGCGTCGAGGTAATCCCGCTGGGCGTCGACCCGGCGACGTTCGCCCCCGGGACCGCCGCGGAGCCCCACAGCTCCCGGGTCGTCGTCGGGTACGCCGGGCGGCTCGCCGCCCACAAGGGCGTCGACGTGCTGCTCGACGCTGTCGCCGACGACGACGGGCTGGAGCTGCGGATCGCCGGCGGCGGACCCCAGGAGGCGGCGCTGCGCGCCCGCGCCGCAGGGAACGCCGGGCGCGTGACGTTCCTCGGGCCGCTCGCCGACGAGGCGCTGCCCGCCTTCTACCGCGGGCTGGACGTGCTCGCCGTGCCGTCCGTGCCCACCCCGGGCTGGACCGAGCAGTTCGGCCGCGTCGCCGTGGAGGCGATGGCGTGCGGCGTCCCCGTCGTCGCGAGCGCCACCGGGGCCCTGCCCGACGTCGTCGGAGGCGCCGGCATCCTCGTCCCCCCGGCCGACGCCCGCGCGCTGCACGACGCGCTGCGCCACGCCGCTCCCGGGTCCCCCGCCGCGGCCGCGCTGCGGGAGGCCGGGCTGCGCAGGGCCGCCACGTGCTCCTGGGCTTCGGTCGCCCGCCGGTACCAGGACCTGTACGACGCCGTCGCGCGCCCCGCAGACGACGCCGCGGCGGTCGACCAGCCGCCCGAGGTCGTCCTCGTCGCGTACGGTGCGCCCGAGCTGGTGCGACGGGCGCTCGCCCCCCTGGTGGGCCGCCTGCCGCTGACCGTCGTCGACAACTCCTCCTCCGCAGAGATCGCCCGGATCGCGCGCGAGGCCGGCGCGGCCTACCACGACCCCGGCCGCAACCTCGGGTTCGCCGCCGGGGTGAACCACGCCCTCGCCCGGCGTTCCGCGCCCGGACGCGACGTCCTCCTGCTCAACCCCGACGCCGTCGTGTCTCCTGCCGACGTCGAGCGCCTGCACCGTGCCCTGCACGCCGAGCCCCGCACTGCGAGCGTCGGCCCCGCCCAGGTGGACGCCGAGGGCCGGCACGCGCGGGTGCGATGGCCCTATCCCTCTCCCGCCGCCGTGTGGGTCGAGGCCGTCGGGCTGGCCCGCTGGCGCCGCACCACGCCCGAGCGCAGCTTCGTCATCGGCTCCGTCCTGCTCCTCGCCGCCGGGGCCCTCACCGCCGTCGGCCCCCTCGACGAGCGGTTCTTCCTCTACGCGGAGGAGACCGACTGGGCGTACCGCGCCAACCGGCTCGGCTGGCAGCACCGGGTGGTGCCCGACGTGACCGCCACCCACCTCGGTGCCGCGACCAGCGACGACCCGCGCCGGCGCGACACCCACTTCCACGCGTCCCAGGAGCACTACCTGCGCAAGCATCACGGCGCGCTCGGCTGGCAGGTCGCCCGCGCGGGCGCCGTCGTCGGGGCCGCCGGCCGCACCGTCGCGCTGCGCGGCACCGACCGCGCGGACGCGCAGGCCGCGGCACGGCGCCGGCTCGGCCTCTACCTGCGCGGACCGGCCCGCGTGGAGCGGCAGGTGCTGCGCCGGGCGCCCGACACGTCGGCGCGCGTCGCCACGAGCCAGCCCACGAGCCAGGGGGCCACGCCGTGACCCGCGTCTGGCGCGCCGTCACCGGCAGCCGGTCACGGGCCGGCGTCGCCAGCCGCTCGGTCGCCTGGTTGCTCGGCGCCGTCCTCGTCGCCGCCGTCCTCCTCGGGATCGGCGTGCTCGTCCCCGTCTCCCTGCCCGTCGCGGCCGCCGCCACGCTGCTCGTCCTCGCCGTCGGCCTCACGGTCTACGACCCGGTCGCCGTGCCCGTCCTCGCGATGCCGGCCCTCGTCGTCGTGCAGCGCGTCGGCGGGGGCGGGGTCGACCTGTCGCTCAGCGACCTCGCCCTCGCAGCGGCGTTCGGTTTCGCCGTCGTGTTCGCGCCGCGCCCGTTCTCCCCGCCGATGCGCACCCTGCTGTGGCTGACCGCCGTCTACCAGGTCACCACCCTGTTCACCGTCATCGCGCACCCCTACGTGCAGAACACCGTCGAGTGGTTCCACGCATGGCTCTCCACGGGCGGCGCGCTCGTGGTCGGGTGGGCCGTCGGGCGCGGCGGACGCGCGCGGCTCGGCCTCAACCTCCTCCTCGTGCCGTGCCTGGTCATCGCCGTCCTCACGTGCCTGGTGGCGCTGCGACAGCTCGCCGGCGGCAACACCGGCGCCGTGTACCTCGAGTGGCCCATCCCGATGCACAAGAACTTCATCGGCTGCGTCCTCGGCATGGCTGCCGTCCTCGTGCACGCCCGCCCGACCTGGGTCGCGTGGCCACGCTGGTTCACGGTCCCGGCCCTCACGCTGCTCTGCGCCGGGGTCGTCGCCTCCCAGGCCCGTCAGGCCCTCGTGGGGCTGGTCGTCGGCATCCTCGTCGTGTCGCTGCGGCCCGACCCGCACCGCCGGCGCTCCCGGCTCGTGCTCCTCGGCATCGTGCCCGCCCTGTACTTCGTCGTGACGGTGGTGCGCGAGCAGCTGGCATCCGGCGACCAGTTCAACTCCGCCTACCAGCGGCTGTCCTGGTACCAGCAGGCGATCGACGTGTGGCGGCAGGACCCGTTGTTCGGGGTCGGCCTGCGCTGGTGGGTCGCCGGGCGCACCGAGTACACGTTCCAGCCGCCCAACGCCGAGCTGGAGGTGCTGTCGTCCGCCGGCGTCGTCGGGCTCGTCGGCTTCCTCCTGCTGTTCCTCGGCGGCGTCGTCGTGCTGTGGCGCCTCGACCCCCGCTACGGGACGACGGCGGTCGCCGTCCTGCTGGTCCGGTTCACCCAGGGCCAGTTCGACCTGTTCTGGGTCTCGGTCCAGGTGACGCTCCCGTTCGTCGTCGCCGGGGTGTGCCTCGGCGCCGAGTCGCTCGCCCGCGCCCGCCGGCTCGAGGCCGGCTCGGCGCCGCCCCTCGCCCGGCTCACCGGCGGTCTCGCCCCGCCACGCACCCTCGTGGGGGCACGATGAGGATCCTTCAGGTGGCACCGGAGATCTCCCCCGGGAGCGGGGTCGCGGGGGTCGCGCACGCCCTCGAGCAGGCGTGGAGCCGGGCGGGGGTCACGACGGCGCGGTTCACGCTCGACGACGCCGCCGGCCGCTGGCTGCCGGAGCCCGGCCCCGGGTTGCGCGGCCGCCTCGTGCTGCTGGCGCGCGTGGCGTGGTTCTCGACCGTGGGCACGGTGCTCGCCCGGCGGGCGGCCCGCCGCGAGCCCGGGACGCTCGTGGTGTGTCACAACGACGCGCTCGCCGGCGACGTGTACGTCAACCACGGCCTGCTGCGGGTCGCGATGCGCGCCCGCGGCCGGTACCGCTGGCGCATGGTGCGCAACCCGGTCCACCTGCTCACCGCCGTCCGGGACGCCTTCCGCTACTCGTCCACCACGCACCGTGCGGTCGTCAGCCTCACCGCCACGGACGAGGCCGCCCTGCGTGCCACCTATCCCCGGCTGCGGCCGGCGTCGTACGTGGTGGGCAACGGGGTCGACCTCGACCGCTTCCGCCCGCCCACCGCACCCGAGCGTGCGGAGGCGCGGTCCCGGCTCGGCCTCGGGGCGGACGACCTCGTCGCCGTCTTCGTCGGGCACGAGCACGAGCGCAAGGGCCTGCACCTCCTGATCGACGCGACCGCCGGGCTCCCCCACGTGCGCGTCGTCGTCGTGGGCGGCACCCCTGACATGGTCGCTGCGGCCCGTCGGCACGCGGAGGCGGCCGGCGTCGGCGACCGCGTCCACCTGGCGGGCGCCGTCGCCGACCCGCGCCCCTACCTGCACGCCGGCGACGCCCTCGTGCTGGCCAGCGCCTACGAGGCCAACGCCCTGGTCGTGCTGGAGGCCCTCGCGGCCGGCCTGCCCGTCGTCGCCACGCCCGTCGGGTACGCGGGGGACGTGGTGGTGGACGGCGTCAACGGCTACCTGGTCGACCGCTCAGCCGCCGGGGTGCGGCGCGCCCTCGACGCCCTGCCGGCCCCGGGAGAGTCGCGCCACGCGGAGATGCGGGTGGCGGCGCGCGCCTCGGTGGCCGACCTCGACTGGGACGCGGTGGCGGCGCGCTACCTCGAGGTCCTGGCGACCCTGGGGCCGGCATGAGGGTCGTGCACGCCGTCCGCTCGGACGGGTACGCAGGGGTCGAGGCACACGTCGCCCGCCTCGCGCGGGCGCAGGCGGCCGCCGGGCACGACGTGGTGGTCGTCGGCGGCGCTCCCCGGACCGGCGAGACCGCCGGACCCGCCGTGAGCCACCGGGAGGCGGCGTCCACGGCGGACGTCGTGCGCGGGCTGCGCGCGACGGCCACCGGCGCCGACGTCCTGCACGTGCAC
>NZ_JBHUWC010000012.1:0-47763 GCF_042670225.1 Isoptericola sp. NPDC057191
AGGACGGAGGGAGGGGACGGAGGGACTCACGGCGACGCCGTGAGTCCCTCCGTCTTCGGTGCAACGGGTGGGTGAACTTGTCGCGAACCGCTGCGACCCCGGCGCCCCGGTCGGAGATGGGACGTACGCGGCCCCGCGGGTCGCGTGCGCGTCGGGTATCAGGGCCCGCCGCGGTCGTTCCCTTCGAGGTGACGCGGTCTCCGCCGCGGCCGACCTTGAGCAGGTGCGCCATGCCGAACCCCCACGTGTTCATCAGCTACTCCAGCCCCGACCGGCCTCCGGTCGAGATCATGGCCAAGTCGCTGCGCAACGTGGACGTCGACGCCTGGATCGACCGGGAGCTGCACGGCGGCGGGACCTGGTGGGGGCAGATCCTCGACCAGATCGAGCAGACGGACGTGCTCGTCTACGCGCTCTCCCAGCACTCGCGCCGGTCGAAGGCGTGCCAGGCCGAACGCGCCTACGCCCGCGCGCTCCGCAAGCCGGTCCTCGTCGTCCGCATCGACGACATCGACCTGGCACGCACCCAGGAGTCGCTCGAGCAGATCATCGACTACGACCCGACGTCGGTCGACTCGTTCATCACCCTCATGAACGAGGTCAAGAGACTGGGCGCGATGCCGCCCGTCCCGGTCGACCCGACGCCGGAACGCCCACCGGTGCCGGGCGCGTACATCCACGACTTCGTCGTCCAGCTGGACGCCGACGAGCTGACGTGGAGGCAGCAGTCGCGCCTGCTCGAGGACATCAAGCTCAGCCTCAAGATGGAGGACGACCCGCGTACCCGCGACGACCTGGTGGACCTGCTCCACCGCCTGAGCAGCCGTCCGGACGTGGTGAAGGACGTGGACGCGGCCATCGTCGCGTTCCTGGCGCAGGCTGCGCCTGCACCCGCCTCCGTTCCGGCGCCCGCCCCCTCCGCCCCGACGCCCACCCACGTCCCGACGCCCGCGCCTGCGCCCGCAGCGACGGTGCCGAAGCCGGCCCCGTCGTCCGGGCCGACGTCTGCGCCGTCGACGCCGTCACGGGTGCCGCCGCAGTCCGCCCCGTCGTCGCCGCACCGAGCCGCAGCGCCGCGCCCCTGGGCCGGTGCGGCGGCGCAGGGACCTGCCGCCGCACCGCCGGCCGCGCCCGCACCGACCGTGGCCCCGTCGGACCGCGCAGTCCTGTCGACGGTGGCGTTCGTGCTCGCGGGCGCCGGGCTGTTCAGCCTCGGGCTCGTCGCATGGGCCGGCGTGATCGTGGCCGGCGTCGGGCTGAGCAGGAAGGAGCGGCGGGCGAAGGCGGCGTTCTGGACCTGCCTCGCCGTGGCGGTCCTCGGGCTGGTGCTCCTCATCGTCGTCCTGGCCACGGACACCTCCGGCGGCGGGGGCGACGGTCCCGTGCCGTCCGGTCTCTGAGCCATGGGGTCACGGCCCGTGGTGCGTGTCCCGGTCCGGGTCTGGATCGGCGCCACCGGGCACCGCGACGTCACCGAGACCGACGCCTTCGTCGCGGCCGTGTCCCAGGTGATCGCCGAGACACGGGCGGCGGTCCAGGCGGCGGGGATCGACGAGGTCCTGTTCGGTGTCGTGTCGGCGCTCGCCGAGGGCTCCGACCGCATCATCGCCCGTACGGTCCTCGCGGAGCCTGGCGCGGTGCTCGAGGCCGCGCTGCCCCTGCCGGCCGACGACTACGAGCGCGACTTCGACGGCGCCGCGTCACGGGCGGAGTTCCGCGAGCTGCTCGGCCGCGCCGCCTCCGTGCGGACGGAACCGGCGTCGGCAGACCGCGAGTCGGCGTACATGCTGGCCGGCTACCGCGTGGTCGAGCGGTGCGACGTGCTCGTCGCGGTCTGGGACGGGGCGCCCGCCCACGGCCTGGGAGGTACCGCCGACGTGGTGGCTGCGGCGCGCCGTGCCGTGCCGTCCCCGGTGATCTGGCGGATCCAGCCGGGGACCTGGCGCCTGGAGCGCGACACCGGGAGCCTGGACGTCACGGCCTACGTCCAGCTCGCCCGGTTCGTCGGTGAGTCCACCCCGGGTGCTGACGGCGCTGACGGCGCGGACGGCCTCGCCGGGACCGTCCGCCGGGCGGCCCAGGCGGCCGCCGTCCCCGACGGGGTGCTCGACCCCTGGCTGCGCTGGATCTCGCCGGCCTTCGACCGCGCCGACGCCCTGGCCGTCCGGTACCAGCGGCTGTACAACCTCTCCACCAGCGGCCTGTTCGTGGGGTCTGCGCTCGCCGTGGCGCTGGGGGCGCTGCAGGTCGTCGTCCTGCACGACCAGGTCTGGCTCGTCGCCGGCGAGCTCGTCCTGCTGGTCGGCCTGCTCGCCCTGGTGGTCGTGGCGCGACGGGGCGAGCTCCATGCGAGGTGGCTCTCCTACCGTGCCCTGGCGGAGGTGTGCCGCAGCTCCTTCTTCCTCGCCCTGGTCGAGGACGGGTCCCGGGGCCGGACCGGCGCGTCGGTCGGTCAACGGACCGGGCGCTGGGTCCCTCGCGCCGCGGAGGAGCTCTGGCTGGCACGGCCTCGCGGCGACGTCCCCGTGCGCGCCGGGCAGCTGCGCGAGCTGCTGGTCCGCGGCTGGGTCGAGGACCAGGCCAGGTACCAGGTCTCGCGCGGCCGCCGGCTGGGTCGGCAGGAGCGGGCCGTGCTGGGTGCGGTGTACGGCCTGTTCGCCGTGACCCTCGCGGCGGTGGCGACCCACCTGGTGACGGACCTTCGTGACGCCGGGGGACACCTCGCGGGCCTGTTCGCCCTGGTGGCGATCGTGCTGCCCGCCGTCGGGGCCGCGCTCGGCGCGCTGCGCGCGCAACGCAACCTGCAGCAGAACGCGGCCCGCGCCCTGCACAGCGGCGAGGTCCTCGCGACGCTCGGCGAGCGGTTGTCGGTGGCGACGCGTCCCGAGGAGCTGAGCAGGCTCGGCCGGCAGGTGGCCGAGCACCTCGCCCAGGAGAACCTCGACTGGTACGGCGGGATGCTCTACCGCGACGTCGAGCTCCACGTGTGACCGCCGGGGGGCCAGGATGCCGATCGAGCTGCTCTGGGAGCAGTACCTGTGCTGGTCGGCGGCAGCGGAGCGGCTGCACTCCGGGCTGCAACGTGCGCGGATCGCCAACCTGAGCCTCATCGTCCTCGGGTCGGTCACCGCCGTCACGGTCGCCACGGGCGGCCTCACCGTCGGAGCAGCCCGAGCGGTCGGCGGGCTGAGCGCGGTCGCCCTCGCCACGGCAGCGTTCGTCCAGGCGCAGTTCCTGACGAACGCCAGGGTGCGCGAGCGGCTGAACGCACGGGCGGCCGCCGAGTCGCTCAAGAGCCTGGCCTACATGTACCTCGCGGGCGCCCCGCCCTTCGCCGAGGCGAACCGGGACAAGGAGCTCGCGCGCAAGGTCCGTGCGGTCGAGGACCGCACGGACGCCGACCTGTTCCTGCCCGCCCCTGCGCGAACCGACGACCCCCGCCTGCCCGAGATCTCCTCCCTCGCGGACTACGCGGAGGACCGGGCGCGCGGGCAGCAGGACTGGCACGCGCGACGCGCCGCCGAGCACCACGCCGTCGGTCGGCGCTGGCGCCGGGTCCAGCTCGCCGACACGCTCGCCGCGGGGGTCCTCGCGGCGCTCGGAGGTGCGGTCGACGGGCTGCAGGTGTCGGCGTGGGTCGGTGCGCTGGCCACCGTCGCGGCGGCCGTCGCGGCGCACGTCGCGGGGGAGCAGCACGAGCGGATCGCCGGCTCGTACGCACGCACCGCCAGGAGCCTCGAGATCCTGCTCGCAGGCTTCGACCCGGCGCAGCCGCCGTCTCGACGAGGCGGCTTCGTGTCGAAGGTCGAGGGGGTCATCGCCAAGCAGACCGAGGCCTGGACCGAGCTCCTGGAGGCGTAGGCGCGGCAGCCGGTCGACGCGACATGACGTTCCCCTTGCTTGTTCGCGCGCATCACTGCGAGAATCCGAGCAACTTCGATCACTGCGCCCTCGACGGAGAGGGCGGAGCGTGACCGTCGAAGTGCCTGGATCACGGGAGACCGACATGTCGACGAAGACAGGTTCACGGATCAGCAGCACGACAGGGACACGGCCGGGACGACGGCGAAGGCGCGGCGCGGTGGCCGCGCTCACGGCGCTCGTGCTCGTCCCGGGGCTGGCGCTCGCGGTGCCGGCGACGGCCTCGGCCACGGCCGGGACTGCGCCCACCGAGGCCGCCCCGGCCGTGGCGGGGACGTCGCTCGCGGACGTCACCGCCCTCGAGCGCGACGGCGACACGTACACGTTCGCCGCCGGCACCACCGCCGGGGGAGAGGCCCGGCTCCGGGTGTCCTTCCTCGACCCGGGCGCGCTGCGGGTGTGGCTCGCGCCGGACGGGAAGTTCACCGACCCGGCGAACGACACCCCGAGCGACCCCGCCGCCCCGGCCGCGAAGATCGTCGTCGGGCAGCTCGACGGCGACGCCGCCACCACCGTGACGGAGGACGACGCGGCGTACCGGATCACGACGACGCAGGCCACGCTCACCGTCACGAAGTCGCCCCTGACGCTGGCGCTCGCCGACGCCGACGGCCGGCGCCTGTGGGCCGAGACCGCGCCGCTTGCGTGGGGGCCGTCGGGCACGACGCAGTCCCTGACGCGCGGGGCGACCGAGCAGTTCTTCGGCGGTGGCATGCAGAACGGACGGTTCTCGCACCGCGACGAGACGATCACGATCTCCCGCGACTACGACTGGGACGACGGCGGCAACCCGAACGCGTCCCCGTTCTACCTGTCCAGCAACGGCTACGGGGTGCTGCGCAACACGTTCGCGCCCGGCAGCTACGCCTTCGGGGACCCCGTCGCGACGCAGCACGCCGAGCAGCGGTTCGACGCCTACTACTTCGTCGGAGACACCCGCAAGGTGCTCGACGACCTCACCACCCTGACCGGACGCCCCGCCATGCTGCCCATGTACGCGATGGAGCTCGGCGACGCCGACTGCTACCTGCACAACGCCAACCGCGGCGAGCGCGAGACGCTGCGCGACTCCACCGCGATCGCGGAGGGCTACACGGACCACGACATGCCCCTGGGCTGGATGCTCGTCAACGACGGCTACGGCTGCGGGTACGAGGACCTGTCCGAGACCCACGACATGCTCACCGAGCACGGCTCCGAGCTGGGGCTGTGGACGCAGGCCGACCTGACCGAGCAGCCGGCCGAGGTGGCCAGCGGCGTCCGGGTCCGCAAGACCGACGTCGCCTGGGTGGGCCCCGGCTACCGCTTCGCGCTGTCTGCCTGCGAGAAGGCGAGCGCCGGCATCGAGGACAGCTCGGCCGACCGCGCCACCGTGGTGACCATCGAGGGCTGGGCCGGCACGCAGCGGTGCGGTGCGATGTGGAGCGGCGACCAGTCGGGCAGCTGGGACTACATCCGCTGGCAGATCCCGACCTACGCGGGCTCGACCATGTCCGGTCAGGCGGCCACGACGGGCGACGTCGACGGCATCTTCGGCGGCAGCGCGCAGACCTACACGCGCGACCTGCAGTGGAAGATGTTCCTGCCGATGACGTACGCGATGAGCGGCTGGGCGGCGAGCGACAAGCAGCCCTACCGGTACGGCGAGCCGTACACGTCGATCAACCGCTCGTACCTGCAGCTCCACGAGCGGTTGCTGCCCTACCTGTACACGTACCAGGCGGACGCCCATGCGACCGGCCTCGGCTCGACACGCCCGCTGTACGTGAACTACCCGGACGACCCCAAGACGTGGGGCGACGACGTGAAGTACGAGTTCCTCGCCGGGGACGACTTCCTGGTCGCGCCCGTGTACGAGGACAGCACGGTGCGCGACGGCATCTACCTGCCGGAGGGCACCTGGACCGACTACTGGACCGGGCGGACGTACACCGGCCCGACCACGATCGACGGGTACTCCGCCCCGCTCGACCGGCTGCCGCTGTTCGTCCGCGGCGGCGCGATCGTGCCGATGTTCCCCGAGGGGACCACCGACTGGCAGGCGGGCAAGCAGGCGGCGCGGCTGGACGTGGACGTGTACCCGCAGGGGTCGTCCGAGTTCACCCTCTACGAGGACGACGGCCGGACGCAGGAGTACGCCGCGGGCGCGCACGCCTCGCAGCGGCTCGCGGTGTCCGCCCCGCAGGCCGGGAAGGGCCCGATCGACGTCGCCGTGGGCGCGCTGACCGGGGACTACACCGGCAAGCCCACCGCACGCAGCTACCGGTTCACCCTGCACACCGACACCGCTCCCGCGACCGTGCGGGTCGGCGGCGAGCGGCTGTCCGCGGCCGCGACGGTCGACGACCTGGACCGCGGCCCCGGGTACGTCTTCGACCCGGCGAGCGGCGTCCTGACGGTCCAGACGGCGCGGGTCGACACCGACAGGGCCTTCGACGTCCGGGTGACGGGGTCGTCGGCCGTCGGCGGGCAGCACCCGCAGGAGCGGGCGGTCGACGCCGTCGTCACCGCGCCGTCGTTGTCGTTGGCCGGCACGGCGGGACAGGCGACGCTGGCCGTCACCAACCACACCGGCACGCCGGTCGACGTCACCGGGGCGGCCCTGAGCGCACCTGAAGGGTGGACCGTGGCGGCGACGTCGCCGACCACCGCCAAGGCCCTCAAGGACGGGGCGACCTTCACCGCGACGTTCGACGTCACGCCGCCGCCGACGGCGTCGCCCGGCCAGACGACGATCAGCGGCACCGTCGACTACCGCGTGCGGGCCACACCCCGTCAGGTGGCGGCGCGGGCGCAGACGACCGTCGCCTACGCCGACCTCGCCGCGGCGTTCGACAACGTCGCCGTGACGACGCTGGCAGCACCGGAGAAGGGCGACATCGACGGCGGGGGGAGCAGCTTCATCGCGGAGCGGCTCGCCGCCCAGGGGGTGACCCCGGGCGCGACGGTGAGCGCGAACGGCTTCGACTTCACGTTCCCGTCGGCCCCTCCGGGCACGCCCGACAACGTCGGCAGCGCCGGGCAGACGGTCCCCGTCTCCGGCGAGGGCAACGTCATCGGGGTCCTCGGGACGGGTACCAGCGGGTCGGCGACGGGCGGAGTCACGGTGCACTATGCCGACGGCAGCACCGCCGCGAGCACGCTGGGCATGCCGAACTGGTGCTGCCTGGCGACGAACTCCTACGGGGCGAAGATCGCCGTCGTCACCCTCGGCAAGAACACCCCGTCCGGGGCGGCCTACCCGACCACGCAGTACCGCCTGTACACGAACACCATCCCCGTCGACCCGGACAAGCGGGTCGTGGCGGTGACGCTGCCGTCGAACGCGGCGGTGCACGTGTTCGCGCTCGCGACGGGCACCCAGGTGGTGGTGCCGCCGCCGGTCGCGGACGGCCAGTACTCGCTCACCCTGGCGAGCGGGCAGCGGCTGACGGCGCCCGGCAACGAGTCCACCCAGCTCACGGTCGCGCCGGAGTCGAGCTCGCCGAGCCAGAAGTGGATCCTCACCCGGCTCGGCGGCACGGACTACACGATCCGGAACGCGGGCAGCGGCCAGTGCGTCGACGTGTTCTCCAGCTCCCGGGCGGAGGGGGCGCTGGTCGGGCAGTACGGCTGCGGCGGCACCGACAACCAGGTCTGGCAGGTCAGCGTCCAGGACGGGAGGCTCGAGCTCCGCAACAAGAACTCCGGCCTCTCGCTGACGGCCGACCCGGGCGGCGCGGTGGTGCAGCGCACCGACACCGCGGCGGCGAGCCAGCGGTGGGCGGCCGCGGCGGGCTGACGCGCGCACGACGGCGGGGGCTCACGGCGGCGCGGTGGGTCCCCGCCGTCCGTCGGCCGGCGCCGTTGACCTCGCGACGTCGGGCCGCGTAGCGTCAGAGCATGCGCAGCCAGCTGGTCACGACGACGCCGGACACCTCCGGCGCCGACTGACCGCTGCACCCGCACTGCACGCACCCAGGCCCCGGAGCTCGCTCCGGGGCCTTCGTCGTACCCGGGCGGCTCCCTCTCGAAGGAGCACCGACGTGAACACCGACCTGAACGCCGACCTGAACGCGGGCGCCGAGCCGGCGGTCCTCGACCACCGCGACCTCGCCCGCGCGATGGGGATCTTCACCACCAGCCCGCTGGTCGGCCCCGGACTGCCGTTGTGGCAGCCGGCCGGCGCCGCCGTGCGCCGCGAGCTGGAGCGGCTCGCCGAGGACGTCGCGCTCGCGGGCGGCTGCGAGCCCGTGTACACCCCGGTGCTCGGCAAGCGGTCCCTCTTCGAGCGGTCGGGGCACCTGGCGAAGTTCGCCGCCGACATGTTCCCTGCGCTGGACGACGGCAGCGACGACCCGCTCGTGCTGCGGCCGGCCAACTGCCCCCACCACGCGCAGCTGTATGCCGCCGAGCCGCGCAGCCACCGCGACCTGCCGGTGCGCTACCACGAGCTGGGATCGATGTTCCGGGCGGAGCGCTCGGGGGTGCTCAGCGGTCTGTCCCGCGTGCGCCAGATCAACCTCGACGACACCCACGTCTTCTGCCGGCCCGACCAGGTGGCCGACGAGGTCCGGGCCGCCCTCGACGCCGTCCTCGGCGTGCTGGAGGTGCTGGGGATCGCGCTCGACCACGTCCGGCTCTCGCGCAGCGACGACTCCGACGGCTGGCTGGGCGCGCCCGCGCAGTGGGCGGACGCCGAGGACCGGTTGCGCGACGCGCTCGCCTCGGCCGGGCTGCCGTGGGTCGACGGCCCGGGGGAGGCGGCGTTCTACGGGCCCAAGCTCGACGTGCAGGTGCGCGACGCCCGCGGGCACGAGGAGACCCTCGCGACCGTGCAGCTCGACCTGAACCAGCCGGAGCGGTTCGACCTCGGCTACACCGCGGCGGACGGCTCGCGGCAGCGCGTCGTGATGATCCACCGCGGCACCGTGGGCTCGATGGAGCGCATGGTCGCCTTCCTGCTGGAGCAGCACGCGGGCCGGCTGCCCGTCTGGCTGGCGCCCGTGCAGGTGTGCCTGCTGCCGGTGGGTGACGACCCCGCGGCCGCCGCCGAGGCGGCCGGCGCGCTGCGGCGACGTGGGGTGCGGGTGCGCGTCGAGTCCGGCGGGTCGCTCGGCAACCGCGTCCGGCTCGCCCGCGGGCGGCGGGACGCGCTCCTCGCGGTGCTGGGACCACGGGAGGCGCGGGCCGGCGTCCTGGCCGTGACCGACGCGGCCACCGGCGCCCGCGCCGAGCTGCCGGCGGACGAGCTCGGCCGCCGGCTGGCCGAGGCGTCGGGGGCCCGGGCGCCGCGGGTGCGCCTGGACCCCTGACGTGCGCGTCCTCGCGCGTCCCGGTCGTCCGGCGCGTACGGTACGAGCGAGACCGGGACCGCGAGGGGGAGCATTGTCGGACGACCGATTCCGGGCGCTCGTGCTCGAGGACGACCCAGACGCGGCCGAGTTCCTCCGCATCGCGCTGGAGCGTTACGGCGGGATGCACGTGGACGTCGCCGGCGACGCCGACCAGGCGCTGCGGGCGCTGCGCTCCGCGACCTACGACATCCTGGTGAGCGACATCCAGCTCCCGGGACGCTCGGGTCTGGACATCCTCCCGGAGGTGCGCGCGACCGACCCGACCCTGCCGATCATGATCGTCACCGCGCACCCGTCGGTCAGCTACGCGGTCTCGGCGCTGCGCGAGGCGGCGGACGACTTCCTGGTCAAGCCCGTGACGGCGTCCCACGTCGTCGAGCGCGCCACGGAGCTGGCGCAGCGGGCGCGGCGCGAGCGGGAGTCGTCGCGGCAACGGGTGCTGGCGGTGGGCGCGCACCCCGACGACGTCGAGATCGGCATCGGCGCCACCCTGGCGGCGCACGCGGCCGCCGGGGACGAGCTCGTGATCCTCACGCTCTCGGGCGGGGCGGTCGGCGGGGCTGTCGCAGATCGGCACGAGGAGGCCCTCGCCGCCGCGGCCGTCGTGGGCGCGCGCCTCGTGCACCTCGACTTCCCGGACACCCACCTCGACCCGGCCGCCGGCCCCATCACCGCGATCGAGGAGGTCGTCGCCGAGGTCGTGCCCGACCGGGTCTACACCCACAGCGCGCACGACCGGCACCAGGACCACCGGGCGGTGAACGCCGCCGTCCAGATCGCCGCCCGCGAGGTCCCCAGCCTGTGGTGCTTCCAGAGCCCGTCGGCCACGGTCGACTTCGCACCGACCCGTTTCGTCGACGTGGACGGCTTCGTGGAGACCAAGCTGCGGATGCTCGCCGCCTACGTGTCGCAGGCCCACCGGGAGTACATGCAGCCCGACGTGGTGCGCGCCACCGCCCGGTACTGGGCGCGGTTCAGCCCGGCGCGCGAGGTGGAGCCCCTCGAGACGGTGCGGTCGAGCGAGACCGTCGCGCGGGCCTCCCGGGTCCGCGCGGTGCCCGCCGTCGACGGGCAGGACTCCGGCGTCCCGGTCGAGGCAGGGGTCTGGCGCCCCGAGGCGGACGGGCCGGGCTGATGGAGCGCGGCACGGCCGGGAGGATCGCGGAGGTCTACGGCCGGGTCTGGACGGCCTGGTTCGCGGACGACGCGGTCGGGCTGCGGCAGCTGCCGCTCACCATCTCGTTCGCGCTCGTCCTGGTGATCCACTGGACCAGCGGGATCGGCAGCGACGGCCTGCTCGTCGCCCTGGCGGCCGCCCTGGTCGTCGCCGTGCAGGCCGTGGGGAGCCTCGGCCGCTGGGACCGGTGGCCGACCGCCTGGCGGTACGTGCTGCCGCTGGTGCAGATGCTGGCGATCGGCGTGCTGTCGATCGGCTCCACGCTGTCCCTGGCGAGCTTCCACGTCCTGTTCGTGCTGCCGGTGGTCAGCCTCGCCCTGCAACCGGGCCCCTGGGGGCTGGTGGTGGCCCTGTGCGGGTCGGCGGTGCTGATGTTCGTGCCGTCCCTGCTGCCGATCACGAAGAACGACGTCGTGCACCCCGCGGTGCACGCGCTCGTGGACCTGCTCATCATCGGCTTCGTCGCCGTCGGGGCGCACGGGATCGTCGGGGTGGCGCGCCGCCAGGCCCGGGAGCTGACGCTCGCGCGGGACGACCTCGCGGTCGGCGCGCAGCGGCTGCGGGACTCGCGGGACACGTTGCGCAGCATGATGGCGGCCGCGACCGAGCAGGGGTTCGTCGCGACCGACGAGGCCGGGACGGTCGTGTCGGTCAACGTCGGGGCGGAGCGGGTGCTCGGGCGCCGCGAGGCGGACCTGCTCGGCACGCCGATGGACCGGTTCGTCGCGCCCGAGGAGCTCGCGGAGCGGCTGGCTGCCCCGGGCGCCCCCCACGGCCCGGACGCCGTGCACCGCGTGCTCGTCGGGTGCGCCGCCACCGGCGGCACGCAGGTGGACGAGTGGGTCTGCGTCCTGCCCGACGGGGGGCGGCGCCACCTCGAGTTCGTCGTGACCCCGCGCCCGGCGCTCGGCGGCTCTGCCCCGGAGCTGCCCGCCGGCTACCTGTTCGTGGTGACCGACGTGACCGCCCGCTTCGAGGACGAGCGCACCCAGGACGAGTTCATCGGTCTCGTGAGCCACGAGCTGCGCACGCCGCTCGCGTCGATCCTCGGCTACCTCGACCTGCTGCGGCTCGACGGCAGCAGGCTGGACGAGGAGCAGCGGGGGTATCTCGCCGTCGTGGAGCGCAACGCCCACCGACTGCAGACGCTGGTGGACGACCTGCTCACCAGCGCGCAGATCGTCTCCGGGACCTACCGGATGGTGGCCCAGGAGGTCGACGTCGTGCAGGTGGCGCGCGACGCCGTCGCGAGCCAGGCACCGACCGCAGCAGCGGCGGGCGTGGACGTGGAGGTCCAGGGGGACCCGCGCGTGCCCCTCCTGTCGGACGCCGACCGGCTCGGGCAGGTGGTCGACAACCTGCTGAGCAACGCCGTGAAGTACAGCCGGCGGGGCGGGAACGTCCGGATCGTCGTCACCGCGGACCGGGCCCCGGACGGCAGCCGCCGGGCACGGGTGCGGGTCGCGGACGACGGCACCGGGATCGCCCCCGACGAGCTCGACCGGGTGATCCAGCGCTTCTACCGGACCCGCGACACGCGGCGGCGCCAGGTGCGGGGCGTGGGTCTCGGGCTGGCGCTCGTGGACCAGATCGTGCACGACCACGGCGGCACGATGACGATCCGCAGCGAGCTCGGGCACGGCACGGAGGTCGACGTCGTGCTGCCCGACCTCGCAGGGTCGGTCGGCCGCGCAGGCTGACGCGCCGGCTGAGCGTCCTGGACGGTCACGAGCCTGCCCAGACCTTCCCCAGGGCGGTCCAGTGGGCGGCGGACAGGTGCGACAGGGGAGTGACGTTGACGGCCGTGATCCCGTGGGTGGAGGCCGCCTCGATCGACCGCGTCATGAGAGCCGGGGAGATGGCCCGGGGCGGATCGGCGTCGGCGCCGCCCGCCCAGAGGCCGACCGACATCGTGAGGCGCGACATGTCGAAGCCCGCCCCCGCGAGCGCGGCGGTCACCCGCTCCACGTCGGCGGGCGTGTGCCCGGAACCGACGTACGCCCACACGACCAGGCGGTCGGCCGCGCCGAGGAGGACCCGGTAGTCGTGACCGCTCCCGGTCGCCCCGCCGGCGGGGTCGTCCCAGTCGACGCGGACGTCCATCGCGAGCTCGATCTGCGCGCCGTCCCCGCCGCGCACCTGGTCGAGGGCGGCGCGCATCCGGCCGAGGAGCCCGGCGAGCACCTCCGCCTTCCACGTCGCGAGCGCGGGGGAGTCCTGGTCGATCATGCCCGCGGCGTCGCGAGGCCAGTCGTCGGCCCCCGTCATCTTCCGGTAGAGCGCGAGGTCGTCGTCGCCGAAGCACCGGTTGAGGAAGAGCTCGGTGACGGCGATCTGGCTCGGGTCGTAGCGCTCGCCGAGGGCCGTCACGTAGGCGACGAGGCGGTCGCCGACCTCGCCGGTGGTGAGCTGCGTGGCCGAGGCCTGGTAGGGCGACGGGCTGCCGTCGGGGGAGCGCCCGGCCACGGACGGGTCGGCGGCGATCCACTCGGGCACGTACGCGTCGACGACGAGCCCGACCTGCCGCGTGGAGCCGTCCGCGTTCGTGTGCAGGGCGCGCGCCGCGCGGGCGAGGTGGTCCGCGCCGGGCTCCGCCGCGACGTCGGGGTGGGCGGGCCAGTCGAAGGCGGTGAACTCGACCCGGCCGGCGTTGAGGTCGACGCCGTTGGCACCCACGGCGTCGAGGTGGCGGTCGACCGCCGCCCAGTCGGTGCCGGGGTCGGTGACGATGCCGAAGTCCACGCTGACCGACCGCCGCTCGTCGGGGGCGACGGCCGGCCGCATCGCGGGCGGGACGTCCTCCCAGGGGCGCGCGAGGAGGACGGCGGCCGCGACCGCCGCGCCGAGCGCGAGCACGACGATCAGGACCCAGGGCCATCGTCGTCGACGAGACCGCGCACCGACACCGTCCCGCTGCGGTCGAGCTTGTTCCATCGGTTCTCCGCGTTCCCGAGCTCGAGCCGGGCGGCGTCGAGCACCACCAGCGTCATCATCACCGAGTAGACCGGCCACAGGGGCAGGGTCCACGCCTGCCGGAGGTCGCCGGGGGCGCGGTCCAGGAGCACCGCGAGGAGCAGCAGCGCGACCGAGAGCGGCAGCCCCAGCAGCAGGACCCAGGCCCACCACGACGACGGCAGCCAGGTGGGGCCGTCCACGAGCACGAGCGCGGCGAGCACGACGAGCGCCACCACCTGGACGAACGGGGCGACGACCTGCGCGAGCGTGTTGTAGGCCAGGTAGAGCCCGAAGCCGCCGTACCGTGGGTTGCCCACCATCGACCGGTGCATCGCCGTCACCTGCAGCAGCCCGCGCGACCAGCGCACCCGCTGCCGCCACAGCCCTCGCAGGGTCGACGGCGACTCGGCGTACACGAGCGCGTCCGGGGCGAACGTCACCCGGTACCCGGCCCGGTGGACGCGCCACGTCAGCTCGAGGTCCTCGCCGAGCGTGTCGGTGCGCAGCGGGCCGATGCGGTCCAGGGCCTCGCGCCGGAACGCGCCGATGTTCCCCGAGACGATGGGCAGGCAGCCGAGCACGTCCAGGGCGCGGCGCATCAGGCCGGTGCCGACGTGGCTGATGAGCGCGAGCAGGCGCGTGAGGACGCGGTCCAGGTTGACCGGCCGGTCGTTGCCGCACACGGCCCCGACCCGGGGGTCGCGGAAGCCGCGCAGCAGCCGGGTGACGGTGTCCGGGCGGAACAGCCCGTCGGCGTCGACGAGCACGAGGATCTCGCCCCGCGCCGCGGCGATCCCCGTGTTGAGGGCCGCACCCTTGCCGGCGTTCTCCTGCCGCAGCGCGCGCACCTGCGGGTGCTCCGCCGCGAGCTGCTCCATCCGGGCGAACGTGTCGTCGGACGAGCCGTCGTCGACGCACACGACCTCCAGCGACGGGTGCTCGCTGCGCACGACGGAGCGCACGCAGTTCTCGATGACCACCGCCTCGTCGAAGGCCGGCACGACGACGCTCACCAGGGGGACCCGGTCGAACTCGGGGCCGCACCCGACAGGCCCGGGGTCGTCGCGGCGGCGCCGCGCCTCGAAGACGAGGGCGGCGGGCACGAACGCGAGCCGCACGAGGCCCACGACCAGCAACGACAGACCGAGGACGAGGACGAGGGCGACCAGGACGGACGTCACGACCGGCCCGGCCACTCGTCGAGGACGGCGTCCAGCAGCTCCGGCGCGCCCGCGGACACGGCGCCGAACCGGGCGTTCACCTCCAGGACCACCGGGGTGCCGTCCGCGAGGCGCCGCACGTCCATGTCGAGGGGGCCGACGAGGTCGAGCGCCTCGGCCGTGCGCCGTGCCAGGTCCTCGACGTCCGGCACCGCGCCCTCCGGCAGCCGCTCGACGGTGGTCGCGTTGCCGACCCGGCCCTCCTTGCGCCCCGTCTTCTCCAGCACGACGACGACGCAGCGGCCGTCCGCGGGGGACCGGTAGACCTGCGGGCTGTACTCCGTCCCGGGAGCGAAGGCCTGCACCACCCACGAGGCGTCGAGGCCTGCCCAGACCGGGTCGTCGGGATGCTCCACCACCTGCACGCCCCGGCCGCCGCGCGAGACCCGCGGCTTGACCACGACCGGCGCGTCGTCCCACGCGAGCGCCTCGGCGGCAGAGGCCACCTCGTCGGCGGGCGCGTGCCGGGGCACCGCGACGCCCTCGCGCGCGAGCGCCCACATGGTGAGGAGCTTGTCGCCCGCGACGGCGGCGGGGCCGGGCGGCGACAGGACGACGGCGTCCCCGAGCCCGGCGGCGCGCGCGAGGACCGCGAGCCGCGGCAGCTCGTCCGAGACGGTCGGGACGACGAGCCGGGGCCGGTGACGGGCCAGGAGCTCGAGCGTCGCGGCGTCGTAGGCGGGGTCGGCGGCGGCGGGGACGCTCTCGACCGCCGCGTAGCCGGCCACCGGGCTGGGGGCGAGGTCGACGCCCACCACGTGGCGCCGTCCCGCGTCGTGCCTGGCGGCGAGCTGGGCACCCAGGGTGCGGCCGGCCGGACCGGACGCACCGGTCACGAGGATCGTGTGCTGGTTCGCTCCGTCACCCATGTTCGGATCGTAGGTTCTGACCTGCGGTGCTGCAGCCCGGGAGCGCTCAGAGCCGCCGCGCGGACAGGGTGTCGCAGTCGCGCAGCGTGCCGCCGTCGTACCCCACGCTGAACCAGCGCACCCGCTGTTCCGACGTGCCGTGGGTGAACCCTTCCGGACTGATGCGGCCGGTCGCCTGCTGCTGGATGTGGTCGTCCCCGACGGCGGCCGCGGCGTCGAGCGCCTGGTGCAGCTGGTCCTGCGAGATCGGGTCGAGGAACGTGACCCCCGTGTCCGGGTCGACCTCGGTCGCGGCAGATCCCGCCCACATCCCCGCCAGGCAGTCCGCCATCAGCTCGATCCGCACCGAGTCGGACTCCGGGCCGCTGCCGCCCCGGTCGGCGGCGTCCATCGCGCCGGTGAGCTGTTCGACGTGGTGGCCCACCTCGTGCGCCACGACGTACTCCTCGGCGAGCGGCCCGCCCTCGGCGCCGAACTGGGCGCTGAGCTGGTCGAAGAAGGACACGTCCACGTAGACCGTCTGGTCGGGCGGGCAGTAGAACGGACCGGTCGCGCTCGACGCCGAGCCGCAGCCCGTCGCCGTCGACCCGGAGAAGCTCACGACCTCCGGCAACGTGTACCGGACGCCCGCCTGGGCGGGCAGGACCGTGTCCCAGTACGCGTCCAGGGACTGGACGGTGGCCGAGAGCCGGCACTCGCGGTCGGTGTTCGCCTGCTGGGCCGTGCAGTCGTCGACGTACTGCTCCTGGCCCGCCCCGACGGGCGCACCCGCGTCGCCCTCCGCGCCGCCCAGGGCGTCCGTGAGCTGCCCCAGGTCCCCGCCGCCGAGGAGGACGGCCAGCAGCGCGACCACGACCGCGCCGATCCCGCCGCCGACGGCGACGCCCCGGCCTCGCCCACCCTTGCGGACGCGTCCGCCCTCGAACTGTCCGCCGTCGTTGAAGGTCACGAGCACACGGTAGGGCGGTGGGCGGTAGGTCGCTCGCGGGTGGGCCCGCGGCCGCGCCCTGGTGGACCTGCTGGGAAGGACGCGGGAAAGGACGGGCGCCCCGTGCGTCGCGCTGGCTAGGGTGCGGCCATGAACGGCACGGTGCTCACCCTCGGCGGCGGCGGCTTCTCGATGTCGGACGACGGCTCCTCGGCCCTCGACGACCACCTTCTCGACCTCACGGGCAAGGCCACCCCGAGAGTGTGCTTCGTCCCGACGGCGAGCGGCGACGACGCCGGGTACGCCCGCCGGTTCGAGGCGGCGTTCGCGGGTCGGGCCAGGACGTCGGTCCTGTCGCTCTTCTGCCGCGAGCCGTGGGGGTACACCGACCCGCACGTGCTGCTGGAGCAGGACGTCGTGTACGTCGGCGGGGGCTCGACCGCGAACCTCCTCGACGTCTGGCGGCGCCACGGCCTGCCGGAGCTGCTCGCGCGGGCGGCCGCGCAGGGGACGGTGCTCGCGGGGATCAGCGCGGGCATGAACTGCTGGTTCGAGGCCTCCTCGACCGACTCGTTCGGGCCGCTCGCGCCCCTGGAGGACGGGCTCGGCCTGCTGCCCGGCAGCGCCTGCCCGCACTACCTGGGGGAGGCCGACCGGCGCGAGGCCTACCTGGGCTGGGTCGCGTCGGGGGCGCTCCCGGCCGGGTACGCGGTGGACGAGTACGCCGCCGTCCGGTTCGTCGACGGCGTGGCCGTCGACGCCGTGTGCGAGCGCCCCGGACGGCCCGTGTTCCGGGTGGAGCGCGACGGCGCCGGCGCCACGGAGATCCCGCTGGACGTCCGCTCCCTGCCCGGGACCTGACCCCGCCCCACGCTGTGAGCGGGCGTCTGGCCCCGCGTCCCGGCGTGTCGCGGGCGTGTCTCCCGCTCACACCCTCGGGTCAGGAGCCGTAGCCGACGGGGGTCTTCTCGGACTGCCAGTGCCACGGCTCCGGCAGGCGGCCGTCCGGCTCCGCCCAGTCGGGGTGGGTCCAGCCGAACCGCCCGGCGTTCTTCTTCAGCCAGGCGTAGGCGGGGCTGTCGAAGCCGGCGGGTCCCATGCTCAGGTCGACCGCGGTGCCCAGGCCGTGGTTCGAGCAGCCCGGGGGCGCGGCCAGGGGGTTCGGGTGCTCCGGGTCGTACACCGCGACCTGCTGCGCGTGGCTGCGGTAGGCGGAGTTCACCGTCAGGTGCGTGCCGAACTCGGCCCGGTAGGCGTCGTCGAGGGCGACGAGGCCGTCGAGGACGTCGGACCGCACGCGGTAGCCCGAGGCCCACGGGATCTCCGCGAGCCGGTCGTCGGCGAGACGGCCGGTCTCCGGGAACCACACCTGGTCCGGCTCGGGGCACACGACGGCGTCCTGCGCGGTCAGGAGGTCGGTCGTCGCCCGGCCGAGGTCGTCGCGGCTCGCGCCGAGAGAGGCGGCGGCCGCCTCCACGGCGGGCGCGCCGGCCGCTCCGACCGAGTCGAGCGCCTCGTCGGACGTCGCAGCCAGCGCGTCCTGCGCGGTGGCCAGGGCGTCGTCGGCGCTGGTCCGGACCGCGTCGCCGGCCCCTTGACCGTCCGCCGCGAGCCTCGCGGCGGCCGACAGGATCTGCTCGGCCCGACGGGTCACGGGGGCGAGGGACTCGCGGGCCTCGGTGACCTGGGCGCGCGCATGCTCGAGGCGGGAGCGCTGCACCGCCTCGGCGTCGCGGGCGAGCTCGGCACGCAGCGTGTCCGCGTCGCCGGGGCGGCGCTCGAGCAGCGGCGTGGCCCCCAGCAGGGCCTCGGCCCGGTCGATCGACGCGGCCAGGGCGGGCCGGACGGTGTCGTCTGCCACCCGGTCGGCCGAGTCGTCGAGGGTCTCCTGCGCGACGGCGACCTCGGTGGTCAGCGCGCTCGCCTCGTCGTGCAGCACCCACGCGAGGGCGCCGCCCGCGGCGCCGAGCAGCAGGACCACGACGACGGGCACGACGACCCTGGCGCGCCGACTGCGGCGGTCCGGCGGGGCGCTCACGTGCCGCAGCCTGCCGTCGACCCGGGCGGGCCGGGACGCGACCAGGGCGACGACGGCCCCGCCGGCCGCGGCCCCGGCGGCGTACCAGGCGAGGTCGGTGGGGACGAACGTCGTACCGAGCACGAAGCGGGCCACCGGGACGCGCGCCACGATCTCGGCGGGCACGCCCGTCGCCTGCGCCAGCTCGACCGCGCCGCACAGGACGAGGCCGACGAGGGCCGCGACGGCGGGCTTCGTGCGGGGCCGCACCAGGGCGACGAGGAGCACCACGAGCGTCGCGTAGAGGGCGTCGCCGACCGGGCCGCCGACAGCAGCGGGCAGCAGCAGCCGGGCGCCGAGGCCGAGGAGCACCACGAGGAGCGCGAGCAGCGCGGACGCGGTCCGCGGGACCGCCGTCACCGGTGTGCTCACCGGACGGGGCCGCGTGCGCGGGCGCGCGCGTCCACCGGGAGCGCGTCGGGGAGGGTCACGCGCACACCTTAGCGTCGGCCGGGGCGGGTGTGACGGGCGTCCTCGTGGCGAGGCTGTCCCGGCCCGTAGACTGGCACCGCCCCCCACCGTACCGACGAAGGACACCCCTGCCTTGATCACCGCCCACGGCGTCGAGCTGCGCTTCGGCGCCCGGACCCTGCTGCACGAGGCGACGTTCCGCATCGCCCCGGGCGACCGCATCGGCCTCGTCGGCCGCAACGGGGCGGGCAAGACGACGCTCACCAAGACGCTCGCGGGGGAGACCCTGCCCACGAGCGGACAGATCACCCGGGGCACCGACATCGGCTACCTGCCGCAGGACCCGCGCACGGGCGACCTCGACGTCGTCGCGATGGACCGCGTCCTGAGCGCGCGAGGGCTGGACCACATCGTGTCGCAGATGCGCGAGACCGAAGGCCTCATGGCGTCGGCCGACGTCGAGACCCAGACGGCGGCGCTCGAGCGGTACCCGAAGCTCGAGGCGCGCTTCCTCGCCGCGGGCGGGTACGCCGCCGAGTCGGAGGCGCACCGCATCACCAGCAACCTGGGGCTCGACGACCGCGTGCTCGCGCAGCCCCTGAACACCCTCTCCGGCGGTCAGCGCCGCCGGATCGAGCTCGCCCGGATCCTCTTCTCCGGCGTCGACACGCTGCTGCTGGACGAGCCGACGAACCACCTGGACGCCGACTCGATCGCGTGGCTGCGCGACTACCTCAAGACGTACAGCGGCGGGTTCGTCGTGATCAGCCACGACGTCGACCTGCTGCGCGCCACGGTCAACAAGGTGTTCCACCTGGACGCGAACCGCGGCGAGCTCGACCAGTACAACCTCGGCTGGGACGCCTACCTGGAGCAGCGGGAGCAGGACGAGCGCCGCCGCCGTCGCGAGCGCGCCAACGCCGAGAAGAAGGCCGGCGCCCTCGTCGCCCAGGCCGAGAAGATGCGCGCCAAGGCCACCAAGGCCACCGCCGCGCAGAACATGATGAAGCGCGCCGAGCGCATGCTCTCGGGCGTCGAGGGCGAGCGACGCGCCGACAAGGTCGCGCACCTGCGGTTCCCGAAGCCGGCGCCCTGCGGCCGCACGCCGCTGACCGCCACCGAGCTGTCCAAGAGCTACGGCTCGCAGGAGGTCTTCGCCGGTGTCGACCTCGCGATCGACCGCGGCTCCCGCGTCGTCATCCTCGGCCTCAACGGCGCGGGCAAGACCACGCTGCTGCGCATCCTCGGCGGGGTCGAGGAGCCCGACACCGGACGCGTCGTCCCGGGGCACGGCCTGAAGATCGGGTACTACGCCCAGGAGCACGACACCCTGGACATGGACGTCACCGTGGTCGAGAACCTGCGGCACGCCGCGCCCGACCTCACCGACACGCAGGTGCGCTCGGTGCTCGGGTCGTTCCTCTTCAGCGGGGACGACGCCGACAAGCCGACCAGCGTGCTGTCCGGCGGGGAGAAGACGCGGCTGGCGCTCGCCACGCTGGTGGTCTCCAGCGCGAACGTCCTGCTGCTCGACGAGCCGACGAACAACCTGGACCCCGCCTCCCGCGCGGAGATCCTCGGCGCGCTCGACACGTACGAGGGCGCCGTCGTCATGGTGACCCACGACGACGGCGCGGTCGAGGCGCTCAACCCGGAGCGCGTCCTGCTGCTGCCGGACGGCGACGAGGACCTGTGGTCGGCGGACTACGCGGAGCTCGTGTCCCTCGCCTGACGGGCGGTGTCGCCCTGCGCGGCGTCCTTCTGCGCGGTGTCCTTCCGCTCGGCGGCGTCGAGCAGGGCGTCCTCGTAGTCCTCGTCCACGCGCCGCCGTCGCGGGCCCCAGGGGCCGGCAGGGCCGGCAGGGCCACCTCGGCCGGACCCGTCCGGGTCCGGCCCGTCCTGCGCGGCCAGGAGGTCGCCGGCGGTGACGCGCACGGGCTGGGTCTCACGGCGCCAGAGCACGACGTACCCGCCGAGCGCGCCGAGCGCGAAGATGCACCACTGCACGGTGTAGCTCAGGTGCGAGCCCGGGTCGGTGTCCGGCTCCGGCAGCGCGCCGAGGGCCGTCGCGGGTGCGGGGTCCTCGCTGCGCAGCTGCCCGTAGCCGCCGACCGTCGCCCCGTCGGCCCAGCCTGCGCCGTCCTGCCCGGCGGCGAGCACCTGGGCGGTGTTGATGGCCTGCACCTGCCCGGGGGGCGTGCCCCGCGTGGAGGTGGGCTCGTCGGGGCGCATGGTCATCGTCACCTCGACCGGGCCGCTCGGCGGGTCGGGGACGGAGGACGGGTTGCCCGCGTCCTCGCCCAGGGGCACGAAGCCGCGGTCGACGACGAGGACCAGCGGGCGGCCGTCGGCGCCGGAGGTCTCGAACGGCACCAGGACGTGGAAGCCCGGCTGGCCGCCGACGGGCCGGTTGCGCAGCAGCACGGTGTCCTCGGGCCGGTACGTGCCGGTGGCCACCGCGGGGCGCCACTCGTCGTGCGCGGGCAGCACGGCGCCCGGTTCGGGCAGGAGGTCCTCGAGCGGGGCCGGGGTGGCGGCGTAGTTGGTCTCGACCAGCTCGATCTGGGCCTCGCGCCAGGTGTACCGGTGCCACTGCCAGACGGCGGCGAGGATGCACAGCGCCGCGAGCAGCACGGCGCCGAGGCCGAGGGTGATCCACTGCCTGCGCGTGCGCGGGGCGGCGGGTGCGGGCAGGTCGGCGGAGCGGCCCGACGAGGGCGCGGGGGAGGCGGTCACGCGCGGTCGAGCTCCACGACCGGGACCGTCTGCTTCCAGAAGGAGCGTGCCCCGAGGAACTGCTCGAGGTGCTCGCGGTGGTCGTCGCACGCCAGCCAGACCTTGCGGCGCTCGGGCGTGTGCAGCCGCGGGTTGTTCCACAGCAGGCCCCACGCGGCGTCCGCGCGGCAGCCCTTGGCGGAGCAGACCAGCTCGCCTGCCACCGCGTCGGCCCCGGTCCCGAGCACGTCCATCAGCGGTCTCCTCCACGGTTCTCGTCGGTGCGGCCGCCCGCGCCGTCCCGGTCGCCCGCGTCGTCCTGGGTGTGCGCGTCGTCCTGGGTGTCCCGGTCGTCACCGTCGTCGTCCTGGTGCTCCACGACGCGGTGACCGCTGTCGAACGACCCCGGCCCGGCAGGGTCGTGCCGGTCAGGTGCCGGGAGCGGTCCCGGGAGCTCCGCGGGCGGGACGTCGGACACGGGCGACGTGTCGTACGAGACGCGGTCGCGCCCGGCGTTGGCGAACAGCACGGCCGAGTACGGCAGCACGACGGCGGCGGCGACGAGCACCAGGCGCACCCAGAGCTCGTCCACGAGGACGGCGCCGATGAAGCAGACGATCCGGATGCCCATCTGCACCAGGTAGCGCCGGGTGCGGCGCGCCTGGTCCTCCTCCAGCGGCTCCGGGGCGCTGGTGATGGAGGGGACCTCGGCACCGCGGTCCCCGCCGTGCCGGTGGTTCCCGGAGGGGCGCGGACCCGGCGGGGTCGCGCGGGCATTGCTCACCCGGCCAGTCTACGGCGGGCCCGCGGCCGCCCCGGACGGGTCGGCACGGCGGTCGCCTTGTAGGGATCCGACAAACGGCCGCGAGGACCTGTGACGCGCCGCGACCCTGCGGGAGCGCCGCGTCGGGGTACCGTCACCAGGGCGTCGGCCGCCGCACCCGCCGTGCGGCAGCGCCCGTCGTCCCACCTGCACCTCGTCCCACCAGCACCCCACCAGCACCGACCGCGACCACGAGCACACCGCCGAGGAGACCCCGTGACCGACGCCCCCGCCTCCCAGCCCACCCCGGCGCCCGCCGCCGGCGCCGGTCCCACGGGCCGGGTCGTCGTCGTCACCGGCGCCGCGCGCGGCATCGGCCGCACGATCGCCGAGCACTTCGTCGCGGCCGGTGACACCGTCGCGACGCTCTACCGCGGCGGCGACCTCCCCGCCGGCGTGCACGGCTACGTCGCGGACGTCACGGACTCCGCCGCCGTGGACGCGGCCTTCTCCGCCGTCGAGAGCGAGCTGGGCCCCGTCGAGGTCCTCGTCGCCAACGCGGGCGTCACGCGCGACCAGCTCCTCATGCGCATGAGCGACGAAGAGTTTGAGACCGTCCTCGACGTCAACCTCACCGGCACCTTCCGCTGCGTGCGCCGGGCGTCCAAGGGCATGATCCGTGCGCGCAAGGGCCGCATCGTGCTGGTCGGGTCGGTCGTCGGCCTGTACGGCGGCCCCGGGCAGGTCAACTACTCGTCGTCCAAGGCCGCGCTCGTCGGCATGGCGCGGTCGATCACCCGCGAGCTCGGCGGCCGCGGCATCACGGCGAACGTCGTCGCGCCGGGCTTCGTCGAGACGGACATGACCGCGGCGCTGCCCGAGGCCACCCAGAAGCAGTACAAGGCGAGCATCCCCGCGGGCCGGTTCGCCTCGACCGACGAGGTGGCAGGCGTCGTCGGCTTCCTCGCGTCCGACGCCGCGGCGTACGTCTCCGGGGCCGTCATCCCCGTCGACGGCGGCCTCGGCATGGGGCACTGACGCACCGAGACCACCGGCGGGCCCGGGCCCGTCGCGCATCACCCGCTCCGCTCCACCCCCCGCACAACCGGAAGGTCATCATGGCTCTGCTCGACGGCAAGAAGCTCCTCGTCACGGGCGTCCTCACGGACAGCTCGATCGCGTTCCACGCCGCCCGCCTCGCCCAGGAGGAGGGCGCCGAGGTGGTGCTCACCTCCTTCGGCCGCCAGATGAAGCTCACGCAGGCCTTCGCCAAGCGGCTGCCGGTCGCGGCGCCCGTGGTCGAGCTCGACGTCACGAGCGACGAGGACCTCGCGGCGCTCCCGGAGCGCGTGCGCGAGCACGTCGACGGCATCGACGGCGTCGTGCACTCGATCGGCTTCGCCCCGCAGTCGGTCATGGGCGGCAACTTCCTCGCGGCCGAGTGGGGCGACGTCGCCACGGCGCTCCAGGTCTCCACCTACTCCTACAAGTCGCTGATCGAGGCGGCGCGGCCGCTGATGTCGGGCGGCGCCTACGTGGGGCTCACGTTCGACGCCTCGTTCGCCTGGCCGGTCTACGACTGGATGGGCGTCGCGAAGGCCGGGCTGGAGTCCGCGAACCGCTACCTGGCCCGTGACCTCGGGCCGCACGGCATCCGGTGTAATCTCGTCTCCGCCGGGCCCATCCGCACCACGGCCGCGAAGTCCATCCCGGGGTTCGCGACCATGGAGGACGCCTGGCCGCAGCGCGCCCCGCTGGGTTGGGACCAGACGACGGCGGAGCCTGCTGCGCGCGCCGTCGTGGCGCTTCTCTCGGACTGGTTCCCTGCCACGACGGGTGAGATCGTCCACGTCGACGGTGGTGTGCACGCGATGGGTCAGTGACGGGTCCGGTCCCGGAGCGACCCCCGGACCGACCTGTGAGACGGAGCGCATGAGAGCGGTAACGCAGGCCGACCACGAGGCGCCGACCCGGCGTCTCGTGCTGCTGCGGCACGCGAAGGCGGAGCCCGGCAGGGGCGCGCTGTCGGACGAGCAGCGGCCGCTCGCGCTGAACGGGCGCAAGCAGGCGAGCCGGGTGGGCATGGCCCTGACGGCGGCGGGTCTCGTGCCGCAGGTCGCGCTCGTGTCGTCCGCGCTGCGCACCAGGCAGACCTGGGACCTGGCCTCCGCCCACCTGTCGGGCTCGTCGGCCACCGTCCTCGAGGTGCGCGACGAGCTCTACGAGGCGAGCGTGCGCGACGTCCTCGGTCTCCTGCGGGAGGTGGAGGACTCCACACGGACCGTCCTCGTCGTCGGGCACGAGCCGACCATGGCCGCGACGGCGGCGTACCTCGCCGCCGAAGGGTCCGAGCCGGCGGCGCTCGCCCAGGTGCGGGTGGGCGTCCCGACGGCCACCTACTCCGTGCTGGAGTCCGCCGAGCTGTCGTGGGCGGACTGGGGCCGCAGCACGTCGCGGCTCGTGCACGTGGGCCGCCCCTCCTGACCGTCCCAGGGGCGGGCGCTGCCGCCGCCCGCCGTTCTCTCAGAGGTCGCCCAGCACCTCGTCGACCGAGGTGACCTCCACGAGCGGGGCGTACAGCCGCATCGCGGCCAGCGCCCGCTCGTGGTCCGCGGGGCTCGCGCCGGCGCACGCGTCGGCCACCACCCGCACCCGCCGCCCGGCGTCCGCGGCAGGCAGCACGGTCGACAGCACGCAGCAGTCGGTGGACACGCCCGCCACCACCAGTTCCCCGGCACCCCCGGTCGCCGCGTCGAGCTCCGGCCCCCACTTGCCGAACGTCGTCGCGGTGACGACGGGCGCGCCCGCCGGGTCGA
This sequence comes from Isoptericola sp. NPDC057191, assembly GCF_042670225.1. Taxonomy (NCBI): domain Bacteria; kingdom Bacillati; phylum Actinomycetota; class Actinomycetes; order Micrococcales; family Promicromonosporaceae; genus Isoptericola; species Isoptericola sp. NPDC057191. The sequence goes on from NZ_JBHUWC010000012.1 coordinate 25,189, forward strand.
GGCCGTCGGCGAACGCGTACAGAGGGTCGTCGTCCGGCACCAGGGCGAAGGGCCATTGCGCGAAGTACTCCTGCCACGCGCCGGCGGGTGCCGCGGGTGCCACGTAGCGGGTCCACACGGTGCGCCCGTCGAACGCGGGCAGGAGCCGCCGCACGCCCGCGGCCGCGGCGGGGAAGTCCGCCGACGCCCAGGGGCTGCCGGGTCGCCCGAAGACCGTCTGCATGTCGACGACGACCAGCGCTGCGGTCATGCGGCCTCCTGCCGGCGGACGGTGCGCGCGGTGAGCAAGAACGTCCCGAGCAGCCCCAGGGCGAGGGCCGCCAGCACGCCGAGATTGGCTCCCGCCCACTGCCCGTCGCGGCCGCCGAGCCCCAGGGGACCCAGCAGGTAGCCCTGCCACGACAGCCACCCCGCGTAGGAGTTGGTCACGAGGCCCCACCCGAGCACGGTGCCGCCCACCACGAGGAGCACCGCGGACCACCGCACGCTCCCGTACCGCCCCCGGCGGTCGCCCAGCTCGGCGTCGGCGTAGTCGCGACGGCGCAGCGCGATGTCGGCGAGGAGCACACCGCACCAGGCGGCGACGGGGACGCCGAGGGTGATGAGGAACCCCTGGAACGGCCCGAAGAAGTCGTCGGCGACGAAGACGACGTAGACGGCGCCGAGCACCATCAGCACCCCGTCGATCGCGGCGGCGACCCAGCGGGGCGCGGGCAGGCCGAGGGACAGGAGGGCGAGGCCGGAGGAGTAGATGTCGAGCGCGGCGCCGCCGATGAGCCCCGCCAGGGCGACGACGATGAACGGGACGAGGAACCACTCGGGGAGCAGCACGGCGAGCGCGCCGATGGGGTCCGCGCCGATCGCGTCGGCGAGCGCGGGGTCCGAGCCGGCGAGCAGCAGGCCCGCCACCAGGAGCAGCACGGGCGGCAGGGACGCGCCGAAGGTCGTCCAGCCGACGACGCCCGGTCCGGACGACGTGCGGGGCAGGTAGCGCGAGTAGTCGGCGGCCATGTTGACCCAGCCGAGCCCGAACCCCGTCATCATGAAGACGAGCCCGCCGATCACCTGCGGCGCCTGACCGGGCGGGATCGCCGCCACCGTCGCCCAGTCGACGTGGCCCGCCACGAGCACCACGTACACCACGGTGAGCACCGCGGTGAGGACGGTGATGATCTGCTGGAGCCGCATCACGAGCTGGAAGCCGAAGATGCCCGCCGTGACCACGACGAGCGCCACGACGGCCAGCGTGACGACCTGCGTCACCGTGCCGCCGCCCCACCCGAGCGTGGTGAGCACCGTGGCGGTGGCGAGCGTCGCGAGCGCGACCAGGACGGTCTCCCAGCCCACGGTGAGGATCCAGGAGAGCAGGGACGGCAGGCGGTTGCCGTCCACGCCGAAGGCGGCGCGGCTGAGCACCATGGTGGGGGCGGAGCCGCGCCGTCCGGCCAACGAGATGAACCCGCAGCACAGGAACGACACCACGATGCCGACGAACCCCACGACGACGGCCTGCCAGAAGGACACCCCGAACGCCAGCAGGTACGCGCCGTAACCGAGGCCGAGCACGGACACGTTCGCCGCGAACCACGGCCAGAACAGGTCGCGCGGGCGCCCGTGCCGCTCGGACTCGTCGATGGTGTTCAGAGCGTTGGTCTCGACCGTCGTCGCCATGGGTCCGATCCTGGCCCTGCCGGCCGTCTGGCGCTACGGCTGGTGAGGGTGTCAGCCGGGGGGAGCCAGCAGGGCCGCGAACCCTCCGAGCAGCGCGAGCGCCGCGAGCGCGCCGCAGACGAGCCCGACCCGCAGCCGGGCCAGGGCGTGGGCGGCGTGGAGGGTCGTCTCGATGAACGCGGACTCGGCGTCGACGTCGACCAGGATCTTGGGCAGACCGGCGGCAGCCCACCCGGTGTACGCGACCGCCTGCACCGCGAGGACGAGTGCCGCCCAGGTGCACAGGTAGAGGCCGAGCCCCATCCCTTGCGGCCCCTGCGGCAGGCTGGGCTTGACGAGGAGGACGGCACCGAAGACGGCGAGCAGCGCGGCGAAGATCGTCCGCCACTTCTCCGCCGTCTCCTGGGTCCGGCGCAGGAACGAGCGCCGGAGCTGGGCGGCCTGCTCGTCCCACGACGGCCGCTCGTCCGCCCAGGTGAAGGCCGACAGCTCCGACGCCGGACGCTTCCACCTCTTCTGCCACGAGATCTGCGGGTAGGGCCATGTCGTATCCGACCGGACCATGATCGTGAACCCCGGGGTGGGGCGCGGGCGGCCCAGCTTGTCCAGGACCTGGTTGGCGACGCAGTGGCCCGCCACCCACTGGACCCCGTACACGATCGCGAGGACCGCGAGGGCGCCGGCGACCGACCACCATCCGACGTCGGACATCCGCGTCCTCCTCCCGCCTGGGTCGATGGTGCCAGCGGCGGCGGGTCTCCGCCCGGGCGACGGGCGGGGGTGGGGAGCGCGGGGGCCGGGCGCCGGCCCGTCCGCCGAGGGGCGCGCCGTGCTAGGGGTTCACCGTGCTAGGGGCGCACCGTGCGGGGGGCGCGTCCCGCGGCGGCGTCGACCTCGTCGATGACGTCGAGCACGGCGTCGAGGCGGGGCCCGTCCACGCTGAACGGCGCCTGCGCGCGCACGACCGGCTTGGCCGCGAACGCGATGCCGATGCCCGCGGCGCCGATCATGTCGAGGTCGTTCGCGCCGTCGCCCACCGCCACGGTGTCGACCATCCGCAGGCCGCACTCGTCGGCCCACCGGCGCAGCGTGGCTGCCTTGTCGGCCCGGTCCACGACCGGTCCGACGGTGCGGCCGGTGAGGACGCCGTCGGCGACCTCCAGGCGGTTCGCCCGCCAGCGCTCGATGCCGAGGGCGGCGGCGATCGGGCCGAGGATCTCGGCGAAGCCGCCGGAGACGAGGCCGAACTCCCAGCCGCGGCGGTGCACCTCGCTGACGAGGTCGGCGGCGCCCGGCGTGAGCACCACGGCCTCGCGCACCGCCGTCAGGGCCTCCACGGGGACGCCGCGCAGGGTGGCGACCCGCTCGCGCAGGGAGCCGGCGAAGTCCAGCTCGCCCCGCATGGCGCGCTCGGTCACCTCGGCGACCTGCGCGCGCGTGCCGGCGTGGTCGGCGAGCATCTCGATGACCTCGGCGGTGATGAACGTCGAGTCGACGTCGGTCACGACCAGGCGGGGACGGACCCGCTCGGCAGGAGCGGTGCGGGGATCGGGGTCAAGCAACGACGGTGCCCTTCGGGACGACGGTGATCCCCGACGCGGAGATGGTGAAGCCGCGGGCCCGGTCCTCCTCGTGGTCGACGCCGACCCGGGCTCGCTCGCTCACCACCACGTTCTTGTCGAGGATGGCGCGGTGGACCTGGGCGTGCCGCTCCACCTGGACGTTGTCCATCAGGACCGCGTCGGTCACGGTGGCCCACGAGTGCAGGTACGCGCCCGGGGAGAGGATGGACCCTGCGACCGTCGCGCCGGAGATGAGGACACCAGGCGAGACGATCGAGTCGGCGGCGTGGCCCAGGCGGCCCGGCCCCGCGTGCACGAACTTGGCGGGCGGGAGCCCCGTGTACCCGGTGAGCAGCGGCCAGTCCTGGTTGTACAGGTTGAACACGGGCTGGACGGCGATGAGATCCGTGTTCGCCTCGAAGTAGGCGTCGATGGTGCCGACGTCGCGCCAGTAGTCGCGGTCGCGCTCGGTGGAGCCCGGGATCTCGTTGCGGATGAAGTCGTAGACGCCGGCGGTACCGTCGCGCACGAACGCGGGGATGATGTCGCCGCCCATGTCGTGCCGGGAGTCCGGGTCGGCCGAGTCCTTCGTGACCGCCTCGACGAGCGCGTCGGCGTCGAACACGTAGTTGCCCATCGAGGCGAGCACCTCGGTGGGGGAGTCGGGCAGGCCCACGGGGCTCTCGGGCTTCTCGAGGAACTCCCTGATGCGCGTCGGGTCCTCGCGGTCCACCTCGATGACACCGAACTGGTCGGCCATCGCGATGGGCTGCCGGATGGCCGCCACCGTGGCGCGCGCCCCGGACGCCACGTGCGACTCGACCATCTGGGAGAAGTCCATCCGGTACACGTGGTCGGCACCGACCACGACCACGATGTCGGGACGTTCGTCGTCGATGATGTTGAGGCACTGGTAGATCGCGTCGGCCGAGCCGAGGTACCAGTGCTTGCCCACCCGCTGCTGCGCGGGCACGGACGACACGTAGTTGCCCAGCAGCGAGGACATCCGCCAGGTCTTGGAGATGTGCCGGTCCAGGGAGTGCGACTTGTACTGGGTGAGCACGACGACGCGCAGGTAGCGCGAGTTGATGATGTTGGACAGCGCGAAGTCCACGAGCCGGTAGATCCCTCCGAAGGGGACCGCCGGCTTGGCACGGTGCGCGGTGAGGGGCATGAGCCGCTTGCCCTCGCCGCCGGCGAGGACGATCGCGAGCACGCGGGGCTGGGTCGACGCCATGCCCCGACCCTAGGGCGTCGTGGGCCACCGCGCCTGCGACCCGCCCGCACCGCTAGGTTGGCGGCGTGAGCACGCCGCAGAGCAGTCCTTTCCGGGTCGACCTCCTGACCCGCGAGTACCCGCCGCACGTGTACGGCGGCGCGGGGGTCCACGTCGAGGAGCTGTCCGCCGTGCTGCGCCGGCACGTCGACGTGCGGGTGCGCTGCTTCGACGGCCCGCGCGCGGACGACGACGCGGCCGGGGTGACGGGCTACGGCGTGCCGGCCGAGCTCGCCGGCGCCAACCCCGCCCTCGGCACGTTCGGTGTCGACCTCGCGATGGCGCAGGACGCCGCGGGCGCCGACGTGCTGCACTCCCACACCTGGTACGCGAACCTCGCGGGTCACCTGGGCGGGCTGCTGCACGGCGTGCCCCACGTCGTGACCGCGCACTCCCTCGAGCCGCTGCGGCCGTGGAAGGCGGAGCAGCTCGGCGGCGGGTACGCGCTGTCGTCGTGGGCGGAGCGCTCCGCGTACCTGGGCGCCGCGGGGGTGATCGCGGTGTCGGCGGGCATGCGCGCCGACATCCTGCGCGTGTACCCCGAGCTCGACCCGGCGCGGGTGCACGTGGTGCACAACGGGATCGACCTGGCCGGTTGGCGCCGGCCCGCCGACGACGACCCGCAGACGGACCGTGTGGTGCGCGACCTCGGCATCGACCCCGACCGCCCGGCCGTCGTCTTCGTGGGCCGCATCACCCGGCAGAAGGGGCTGCCGTTCCTGCTGCGCGCGGCCGCCCGCCTGCCGCGCGAGGTGCAGCTGGTGCTGTGCGCCGGAGCCCCGGACACCGCGGAGCTGATGGACGAGGTGCGCGGCCTGGTCGCCGACCTGCGCCGCGCGCGGGGCGGCACGGGCGAGGCCGGCCCGGGTGGGGCCGGCGCCGAGGCCGGCGTGGTCTGGATCGAGCAGATGCTGCCGCGCCCCGACCTGGTCGCCGTGCTCGCGGCCAGCACCGTCTTCGTATGCCCCTCCGTGTACGAGCCGCTCGGCATCGTCAACCTCGAGGCGATGGCCGTGGGCCTGCCCGTGGTCGGCACGGCGACGGGCGGCATCCCCGAGGTGGTCGACGACGGCGTGACGGGCGCCCTCGTGCCGATCGAGCAGGCCGACGACGGCACGGGGACGCCGCTGGACCCCGAGCGGTTCGTCGCCGACCTGGCCGCGGCGCTCGGGCGGGTGCTGGACGACCCGGCACGCGCCGCCGAGATGGGTGCCGCAGGTCGGCGCCGGGCGGAGGAGCTCTTCTCGTGGCAGGCCGTCGCGGAGCGCACGCTCGACGTGTACCGGGGCGTGCTGGCTGGCTGAGCGGCCGGCTGAGCGGCCGGCTGCGCGACCGACCCGTCAGCGCACGACGCCGTAGGTCGCGGCGGCGAGCGCGCGACGTGCGGTGCGCTCCACCTCTCGCAGGGCGGTCGAACGCTGGTCGGACTGCCACACGTTGACGGCGCCGCCGTCGTCGACGGTCGCCAGGTCGACGATCGCCAGCAGTCGGGTGGCGAGCTGCAGCACCCGCGCTCGCCTGCCGTCGAGAGCGGGCACCGGCCACCCGTCGGTGCTGCCCCCGCGCAGGCGCTCGATCGCGTCGGCCGCGTCGTCGCGCCAGCGCGCCACGTCGAGCGCGTCGAGCGCGTCCGTGGCCGTGACGAGGCTGGTGCGCAGCTCGCGCTCCGCGTCCGCCAAGGAGCCCAGCGTGCCGGCCACCCGGGTGGACCACGAGGGCACGGGGCGCACCTGCCACGCCACGAGGTGGCCCGGTTCGAACGAGCTCCCGAACGTCGTCACGGCGGGCACCGCGGCCCACGACCCGGCCCCGGTGGTGACCATCACGCACTCCCCGGCGTCGGTGGCCTCGGCGCTCACCGTGGCGGGCACGCCGCCCAGGTCGCCCGGGGCGGGCAGGAGGGCGCAGACCTCGCGCGGCCCGTCGAGCCACGCGGTGACGAGGTCGCGCAGGTCGGCGTCGTCCTCGCGGCCCGGCATCCCCACCACGCCGTGCGGCTCGTCGTCGCCCTGCACGCTGCGCACCACGACGCCGGGTGCCGCCCCCACGGTCTGCAGCCAGAGCGCGAGGACGACGCTGCGCGGCAGTGCGTCGGGGGAGGTCTCCACGGCCTCACACTAGACGTCCGCCCCGTCGGGACGCAGGGCGGTCCGGCGTCCCGGCTCGGGTAGGGTCGGGCCTCATGAGCGCGGTTCTCGACCTGCAGGGCGTCACCGTTCGACGCGGTACCACCACCATCCTCGACGCCGTGGACTGGCAGGTGAACGAGGGCGAGCGCTGGGTGGTCCTCGGGCCCAACGGGGCCGGCAAGACGACGATGCTCCAGATCCTCGCGGCCCGCTCGCACCCGACGGCCGGGACCGCGGAGCTCCTGGGGGAGCGGCTGGGACGCGTGGACGTCTTCGAGCTGCGTCCCCGGATCGGCTTCGCCTCCGCGGCGCTCGCGGACCGCATCCCCGGCCACGAGACGGTGCGCGACGTGGTGCTCACGGCCGCCTACGGCGTCACCGGCCGGTGGCAGGAGACGTACGAGGAGTTCGACGAGCAGCGTGCCAAGGACCTGCTCGCGGCGTTCGACGTCGCGGACCTGTCGGACCGGTACTACGGGACGCTGTCCGAGGGGGAGCGCAAGCGGGTCCAGATCGCGCGCGCGCTCATGACGGACCCGGAGATCCTCCTGCTCGACGAGCCGGCCGCCGGGCTGGACCTCGCCGGGCGCGAGGAGCTGGTGAGCGCCCTGTCCGAGCTGGCGGCGGACCCTGCCTCGCCCGTCCTGGTGCTCGTCACGCACCACGTCGAGGAGATCCCGCCGGGCTTCACGCACCTGCTGCTCATGCGCCAGGGCGGGATCCAGGCCGCCGGGCCGATCCACGAGGTGCTCACCGCGGACAACCTCTCGCAGGCTTTCGGGACGCCGCTGATGGTGGCCCACGGGGGCGGTCGTTGGCTCGCGCGGGCGGCCCGCCCGGCCGGTCGCTGACCGTTCCCCAGCGCCGGGGGAAACTTGGTAAAGTCTGAGCAAAACCCTGTGGCCGTGACACTCCGGTCCCGGCGCAGGGCCTGGCGGAGGTGACCATGGATTCCTGGCTGTGGTGGGTCGGTGCGGCACTCGTGCTGGCCGCCATCGAGATGTTCTCCCTCGACCTCGTGTTCATCATGCTCGCCGGGGGCGCTGTCGCCGGCGCCGTCACGGCGGCCGCGGGCGGCCCGGTCTGGCTGCAGTTCGTGGTGGCGTGCGTGTTCGCGCTGCTGCTCGTGCTCCTGCTGCGCCCGTTCCTGCTCCAGCACCTCAAGCAGCGCGTGCCGCTCCAGGAGACCAACGTCGCGGCCCACGTCGGGCGTCCGGCCGTCGCGCTGAGCGAGGTGACCGAGGCCGGCGGCCGGGTCAAGCTGGCCGGCGAGGTCTGGAGCGCCCGGCTCGTCGACGACGGCGTGCCGGACTCGTCCGGGCGGGTGCCCGCGGGCGCCGAGCTGCGGGTCGTGCGGATCGAGGGCGCGACCGCCGTCGTCGAACCCGTCCCGTCGTCGCGCTCCCAGCCCGAGCACAGCGCCTGACGGAGCCGCCCTGCGGTCGCGTACCACCCTGCCGGGGCTGCCGGCAGTCCTGTTCGACGTCGACAGAAAGGGACCATCGTGTCCGACCCCTCCGCCGGCACCATCGTGCTGTGGATCGTGATTCTCGCGCTCGTGATCTTCGTGGTCGTGGCGCTGTTCAAGATGGTGCGGGTGGTGCCGCAGGCCACGGCGCTCATCATCGAGCGCCTCGGCCGCTACCGGCACACGTTCGAGCCGGGCCTGCACTGGCTGGTGCCGTTCATCGACCGCGTGCGCGCGGGCGTCGACCTGCGCGAGCAGGTCGTCTCCTTCCCGCCGCAGCCGGTGATCACGAGCGACAACCTCGTGGTGAGCATCGACACGGTCGTGTACTTCCAGGTGACCGAGCCGAAGTCCGCCGTCTACGAGATCGCGAACTACATCACGGCCATCGAGCAGCTCACCGTCACCACGCTGCGCAACGTCGTCGGCTCGATGGACCTCGAGCAGACCCTCACCAGCCGGGACCAGATCAACGGCCAGCTGCGCGGGGTGCTCGACGAGGCCACCGGCCGCTGGGGCGTCCGCGTCAACCGCGTCGAGCTCAAGTCGATCGACCCGCCCGCGAGCGTGCAGGGCGCGATGGAGCAGCAGATGCGCGCCGAGCGTGACCGCCGCGCCACGATCCTCACCGCGGAGGGTGTCAAGCAGTCGCAGATCCTCACCGCGGAGGGCGAGAAGCAGTCCCAGATCCTGCGGGCCGAGGGCAACGCCCAGGCGGCGATCCTCACCGCCGAGGGTGAGGCGCGGGCGATCCTGCAGGTCTTCGACGCCATCCACCAGGGCGACGCCGACCCGAAGCTGCTCGCGTACCAGTACCTGCAGATGCTGCCGCAGATCGCCAACGGCAACGCCTCGAAGCTGTGGGTCGTGCCGACGGAGTTCACGGCCGCGCTCGGCTCGATCGCGCAGGGCTTCGGCGGCGTCCCGGGCACGCCCGGCATCCCCGCCCCGCCGTCGGACGACGAGGGCGAGCGCACGCCGCGCCCGCGCACCGCGTTCGGCGAGACCGCGCTGACCGACCCGGGCGAGGCCCTCGCCGAGGCGCGCCGCCAGGCCGAGGCCGCGACGGCCGACGCCACCAGCGCGGGCACCCGTTCGGGCGCGCCCTTCGACCCCTCGGCCGAGCGCGGTCAGCGTCCTGCCGGCGGTCCGGCGACGCCCCCGGTGCCCGGCACCCAGCCCCGCCCGCTCGGCGGCGAGCCGGCGGACCCCGAGCAGCAGTAGTCGTCACGCTGCCTGACCGGACCCCGTCACCCCTCGTGGGTGGCGGGGTCCGTCGTCCCCGCAGATCCGGTTCCTGTCGCGCGGTCTCCCGGCCCCGTGGGTACGTTGATCGGGACAGCGCGCCGTGTCGCAGGGGGCAGCGGCGCCACGGTCGAGCCGTTCGGCGTCCTCGGGGAGGGGCGGGTGCACGGGTCAGCGCAGCAGGGAGCACGTCCGCCGGAACGGGCACACCGCCTGGCCGGCCGTCGTCGTGTCGCCGGGCTGACGGCGCTGACGCTGCTCCTGGCCTTCCTCGTGCCGCTGGCTCCCGGCGTCCCGAGCCGAGAGGCGGCGGCCGTCACCCTCCCCTCGGGTCTGCAGACCGGGTTCCAGATCGACGGGGACAAGACGAGCGGGACGCCGCCGGACACCTTCGACTGGAACGACGTCCTCCAGCCGCAGCCGTCGTCGACACAGACCCCCACGTTCGTCCCCACCGCGCCCTACACCACCGCGGGCGGCTTCCGCTCGTCCGGGGTCTTCGCGGGCGGCTTCTTCTGGGACGACGGCGCCTACTCCAACTGCGACGGCCAGGGAACGGACCCGACGGCGAACCAGGGCAGCCAGAACGGGAACACGAACCCGTGGGTGGCCGCGCCCGCGAACGTGCAGGACAAGGCGAACCTGTGCAGCGCGGGGTACGCGACGGAGGCGCTGTCCGACGAGACGGGCCTGCGGCACTTCATCATGTACGGGTACTTCACCCGCCGGGCCGGCAACGGCTCCGTGAGCATCTACACGGTGTTCGAGGGGCCGGAGCCGGGGCGTTGCGACGACCTGCTGCTCGACGTGCTCTACGCGGAGGGGACCACCCGCTTCCTCGAGTGGACCCCGACCGCGGGCGACGGCTGCGCGAACCCGGACGGGGCCGGCACGTGGTCCACCACGGGCCGGGCCGTCGACTTCGCCTTCGCGATGGGCCAGCGCACCGAGGCGCCCCCGCTGGGCAACCAGCAGCAGGACACCTTCGGCGAGTACGCGATCGACCTCACCGCGGCGGGTCTGTTCGGGGACGACCAGTGCTCGACCTTCGCGATCACCTCCCTGATGTCGCGCACCGGCGCCGCCGAGACCGCGACGATCGCCGACTTCTTCTTCAACACCCCCGAGCCGCTCGAGATCTCCAACTGCGGCACGCTGACCGTCACGAAGCGGACGCCGACAGGACAGACGGACGACGACTTCGCCTTCCGGGTCACGAACGAGAGCTCCCAGGGCGTGGTGGTCCCGCCCGACCGGACGAGCATCGAGGACACCGTGCGGGCCGGGCAGACGCGGACGTACGAGAACGTCCTGTCCAGCTCGCTGCTCCACCTGGAGGAGACCGGGGTGCCTCCACCGTGGGAGCTCACCGCGGCGGAGTGCGCCTACACCGACCAGGTGGGCGAGCGACATACCGTCGACGTGACGGACCCGGCCACCCCGTTCACCCTGCTGGGTGGCGGGCGGACCGACTGCACCCTCACCAACGACGCCGCCCTGGTGACCGTGACCAAGCAGACGCTGCCCGACGGCGCCGTCCAGGACTTCGACTTCGCCGTGGGCGACGAGACGGCCACCCTCGGCGACGGTGAGAGCCAGACGTTCGCCGTGCCCGCAGGTGACGACCTCACCGTGGCCGAGGACGCCGTCGACGGCTGGATGACGCCGGAGGTCCGGTGCACGGACGGGACCACCCAGACCGGCGCCTCCGTGACGGTCACGCCGGTGGTCGGGGAGAACCTCGGGTGCACGTTCACCAACACGCAGCTCGCCACGGTGACGATCGAGAAGCGCGTGCCCCAGGACAGCGCGGGCACCTCGTTCGACTTCACCGGTGACCTCGGCGAGTTCACGCTCACGCCGGTGGTCGTGCCGCAGACGACGAACGCCACGGACTCGCAGCAGTTCGAGGTGCCGCCGGGGGAGTACTCCGTCTCCGAGGAGGTGCCCGAGGGGTACCTGCTGGCCGACCTGTCCTGCTGGGACCCGCCCTACGACTACGAGGCGGAGCTGGACGTCGAACCGCCGACGGCGACGTTCACCGTGCGCCCCGGATCCCAGCTGACCTGCTCCTTCGAGGACATCGCGGAGCCGGAGGGGGCCACCCTCGTGGTGCAGAAGGCGACCGCGCCGATGGTGGAGTGGGACGCGGACTTCCCCTTCGCGGTCACGGGCCCGGAGGGGTTCGACGACGCGGCGTTCACGCTCAACACCGTCGGGGACGACTGGTCGTGGGTGGTGCAGGAGATCCCGGCAGGGGACTACACGATCACCGAGGACGAGCTGCCGGGGTGGGGCATCCAGGACGTCGTGTGCCAGCGCGCCGACGGTGCCGACCTCACCTGGAGCCGGGACGGCGCTGCCACGGACGTCACGCTCGAGGACGGCGCGATCGTCACCTGCCTGTACTCCAACCTCGCCCGGCCCGCTCGGGCGACGCTGACCAAGACGACGGCGAACATCGGCCCGGACCTCGCGTGGAGCGTCGACGTCTCGCTCTCGCCGGACCCGGGCACCTCGACCACCCTGACGGGCACCGGGCCGGGGAGCGCGAGCACGTCGTGGGGCGAGCTGGTGCCCGGGCAGCGCTACGTGGTCCGGGAGCAGCCGCTGTCCGGCTGGACCATGGGCCCGATCACGTGCACGGACGCGGACGGCACCGTGGCAGACCTCGACGGCGACGACCTCACCTTCACCTTCGTCGCGGGGGTCGCGCAGGAGCTGTCGTGCGGCATGACGAACACCGGGCAGCCGTCGTCGGTGAGCCTGCGCAAGGTCACCACCGGGCTGTCGGCGGACTACCCCTGGTCCTACGACGTCCAGATCACGCCGGTGCCGGAGGGTGCCACCAACCCGACCACGGTCTCCGGGGTGGGCCAGTCGGCCGTGACCGTCGGCTGGGACAACCTGCTGCCCGGTCAGACCTACGAGGTCACGGAGGTGAACCTGCCGGACGAGGTCACCCAGCGGCTGGAGACCTGCACAGGAGGCGGCGTCGACCAGATCGAGGGCGGCTTCCGCTTCGTCGCGCCGCTCGACGCCAGCGTGTCGTGCAGCCTCACCAACTTCGTCGCGCCCGTGGAGGCCACGCTGACGAAGACGACGACGGAGGGCGACGGCAGCTTCACGTTCGACCTGACCACCCTCGGCACGGGCGACACCCCCGCCACGGTCCCGATCACGACGACGGCGGGAAGCGGCTCGGCGGCGTTGTCGCTGGTCCCGGGCGTGCGCTACTCCCTGGTGGAGCGCGACCAGCCCGGATGGGTCGAGGGCGAGATCGTCTGCACCGTCACGCCCGCGACCGGCGACGAGCACACCATCGAGGACGTCACGGACTTCACCGTCTCGGTCGGGGACAGCGTGGCCTGCACGGTGGAGAACGACATCGCGCCCGGGACTGTCTCGTTCACCAAGCACACCGCCGGCATCACCGACGACTACGAGTGGTCGTTCCCTGTGACGCTCACCCCCCAGGGCGGGGACGACGACGCACGGGAGGTGTCCGGGACAGGGCCCGGTTCGTCGTCGGTCGCCTGGGAGGATCTCGAGCCGGGCCGCTACACGCTCCAGGAGGGCGGCCTCGAGGGGTGGGACGCGGGGCCGATCACCTGCGGCCTGGGGGGCGGGGACGACGACCCGTTCACGCCGGGCGTGCAGCTCGACATCGAGCCGGGGCAGTCGTACGCGTGCTCGGCGACGAACACCGCGCTCCCGGCGTCGGCCACGATCCGCAAGCGCACCGCCGGGATCGGCGACACGCTCGACTGGTCGTTCGACCTGACGCTCTCGCCGGCGCCCGAGGGGCAGGACGGCACGGTGACCCTCTCCGGCACCGGGCCGGGCCTCGGCGACGACTCCCACACGTGGACGGAGCTGTCTCCCGGCAGCGTCTACTCCCTGACGGAAGCCGGCCCCGGGGCCGGGTGGACCGCCGAGGGCATCGTCTGCGACGACGGGACCGGCGCGTCGATCGACGCCTCGCGCCTCGTCGTGGCGCCGGGCGCCGAGTACACGTGCGTGGCCGACAACTCGGCACCCGCCGTGACCGGCAGCATCACCAAGACGTCGGTGGGCGGGGACGGCGACTTCGCCTTCCTCCTGGACACCGTGCCGTCGTCGGGCGCGCCCACGACCGTCCCGGTCACCACCTCCGGCGGGACCGGCAGCGTCGACCTGCCGACCCTGCTCCCGGGGAACCGCTACTCGCTCACCGAGCAGGCCGTCGACGGCTGGCGGCAGACCGGGCCGCTCGCCTGCACGCGCACGCCGTCCGGCGGAGACCCCACGCCGATCGCCGACCTCACGGACTTCGGCGTGCAGGCGGGCGACAGCATCGCCTGCACGGCCGAGAACACCGCGGACGGCCGGGTGATCCTCTACAAGGAGGTGCACGGCACCGGCGACCAGGCGCGCGACTTCGACTTCACGAGCAACGTCGACGGCCACGAGGCCTTCACGGTCGAGGGCGTGCGGGACGACGGCACGCTCTACGAGACCGTGATCGAGGACGTCGCGCCGGGCCAGGACTACTTCTTCGAGGAGACCACGGACAACGGCGACCCGAAGACCGTGCTCGCGGACCTGTCCTGCACGTACGGCGGCGAGGACCACAGCGGAACCCCGGAGGACCGGGAGAACCGGCGCCTGGGGTTCGAGGTGCTGCCGGGGGAGACCACCGAGTGCTACTTCACCAACGCGGTCGAAGGGAGCCTCATCCTCATCAAGAGGTCGGTCCCGGCGAACTTCGACCAGGACTTCGACTTCACCGTCACCGGCCCGAGCATCGCGCCAGAGGACGAGGCCTTCGTCATCAACTCCGACCCGAGCGTCGACGGCGCGATCCGCTCCTGGACCGGCCTGCTCGAAGGCACCTACACGCTCACCGAGGGCGAGATGCCCTCGGGGTGGAGCCTCAACACCCTGAACGACGCGACGTTCTGCAACACGGCGGACGGGTGGACGCTGGACCCTCAGGCGCGGTCGATCACCGTCGAGCTGGAGGCGGCGGACGTCGTCACCTGCTTCTTCTCCAACCGCGCGGCGACGGCGTCGGTGGAGGTGACGAAGACCGCCGAGGGGCTGGCCGACGGCACGCCGTGGTCGTTCCCGGTCACCCTGAGCCCGGCGGCGGGGGTCACGCCCGGGGGCACCCAGACGGTCAGCGGCACCGCGCCGGGCTCCGGCACGGTGAGCTGGTCGAACCTCACGCCCGGGGTGACCTACACCCTCAGCGAGCCCGCACCGGGCGGATGGACCTCCGGCGGCCTGGAGTGCTCCGGCCTGACGGACGCGAGCCCCGCCGCCGGCTTCCAGTTCGTCGCGGGAGTCGGGCAGAGCCTGGAGTGCACGCTCGTCAACACCGCCGCCGCGGCGTCCGTCACCGTCACCAAGACGGTTTCGGGGATCGCCGCCGGGCTGAGCTGGTCGTTCGAGCTCACGCTCACGCCCGACGCCGACCCGGCGGGCCCGCAGGCGGCCACCGGGACCGGCAACGCCACGTCGGCGCCCGTGACCTGGACCGATCTCGTGCCCGGCACGAGGTACACCCTCGCCGAGACGCCGCAGGCCGGGTGGGTGCTGGGGCTCGTCCAGTGCCCCGGGCTGACGGACGAGAGCGCCGACCCCGGCTTCCAGTTCACCGCGACACCGGGCCTGGCCCTCCAGTGCGGGGTCGCGAACGCCGGCGCCGCCTCCCGGGTGAGCGTCGTGAAGACCACGACCGGCGTGGCCGACGAGGTCGCCTGGTCGTTCCCCGTGACGATCTCGCCCGCGGCCTCGCCGCAGGCGACGCAGAACCTCACCGGGACCGGGTCCGCCACGTCGGCGGCGGCCACCTGGACCGGCCTGGTTCCCGGCGTCACCTACACGCTCTCCGAGGCGCTGCCGGCCGGCTGGACCGGCGGCACGTTCACGTGCACCGTGGGGGGCACCTCCGTCGACGACGCGAGCGGGGCGGCGGGCTTCCAGCTCGTGGCGGGCCTCAACGAGGTCGTGTCGTGCGCGGTCGCGAACGCCGCCCGCCCCGCCGACGTCACCGTGACCAAGACGGTGACGGGCGTCGACGGTGACCTGGACTGGTCGTTCGACGTGTCGCTGACCCCGGCGGCGACGCCGGGCAACCCGGTCTCCCTCACGGGCACGGGGAACGGGACGAGCGCCCCGGCGACGTTCACCGACCTGGTGCCGGGCACGCTCTACACGCTGACGGAGAACCTGCCGGCGGGCTGGACCTCGCCAGGCTTCACGTGCGCCGGCATCACCGACCTGGACCCGGAGACCGCCGGCCTCCAGCTGCGCCCCACCCTGGGCCAGAGCCTCACCTGCGGGGTGGCCAACGCCGCGGCTCCGGCCGAGCTGTCGTTTGTCAAGACCGTCGAGGGGGTCGCCGACGACCACGAGTGGTCGTTCCCCGTCACGCTCGACCCGCCGGCGGGCGGCGTCGGGACGCAGGACGCCACCGGCACCGGCAACGCCCCGAGCAGCCCGCTCGGGTGGACGGGCCTGGTGCCCGGGACGTCCTACGACCTCACCGAGGTGGCCGACGGCTACGACGCCGGCGAGATGACCTGCGACGTCGACGACGTCCCGATCGACCTCGGCGTGCGGTTCACGCCCGAGCCAGGGGACGACATCTCCTGCGCCGTGACGAACGCCGCCGTCCCGGCGGACCTGAGCGTCACCAAGACGGTGACGGGCGCGCCCGACGACACGGCATGGTCGTTCGCGGTGACCTTGACCCCGCCCGGAGCTCCCGAGGGGACGCGGACCCTCACCGGGACCGGCGACGAGACGTCGGACCCGGGGACGTGGGCGGGCCTGGTGCCGGGCGCGACGTACACCCTCGTCGAGAGTGAGGTGCCGGCGGGCTGGACGGCCGGCGGGTTCAGCTGCACCTCTGCCGGCGACCTGCTCGAGGACGCGAGCGAGGCCCCCGGCTTCCAGCTCGTGCCGGTGTCCGGCCAGGACGTCGCGTGCGACGTCGTGAACTCGCCCGACCCGGCGACCGGCACGATCACCAAGACCGCCGTGGGCGACGACGGCGACTTCGTGTTCGTGCTCACCCCGGAAGGGCAGCCCGACCAGACGGTCACGGTGACCACCGCGGGCGGCTCGGGCAGCGCGGACCTCCCGGAGCTGCTGCCGGGGGTCACGTACGCGCTGGGCGAGCAGCAGGCCGACGGCTGGACCGCGACCGAGACGCTCGCGTGCACGGTCACGCCGGCAGGCGGGGGCGACGCGACCCCGGTCGCCGACCTGGGCGCGTTCACCGTGGACCCGGGGGCTCACCTCGACTGCTCGGCGACGAACACCCGCCTCGGGCGCATCGTCGTGGTGAAGGCGGTGGACGGAGCCGACGCGGAGTTCGGCTTCACCGGCTCCTGGCTCGACCCCGAGGACTTCACGATCACGACGTCCGGCGGCACGGGGGCCCGCACGTTCGAGGACGTGGCCCCTGGCGAGCACACCCTGGCGGAGGTGGCGCGCGACGGGTACGAAGGCACCGGGCTGGTGTGCACGGACAGCATGGCCGACGGCGCGACGTCGACCGTCGACGGCCTCGACGCCACCATCGCCCTGGACCCGGGGGAGACGGTGACCTGCACGTACTCGAACACCCGGTGGGGCGTGCTGGTCGTGGACAAGACGACGGTCCCGCCGTCCGACCAGGAGTTCGGGTTCGCCTGGGGCCCCGCCGGGGGTGCGCAGGAGCGGTTCACCCTGGCGGACGCGGACGAGCCGTTCACGACGCCTCCGCTGGAGCCGGGCACCTATACCGTGGCCGAGGACGGCGCCGACGGCTGGCAGCTCCAGGGCCTGGACTGCACCGGGTCGAGCGGCCAGGTCACCGTGGACGGCGCGAACGCCACCGTGGACGTCCGGGCCGGTGACACGGTCCTGTGCCGGTTCACGAACGCCCGGGCGGCGGCGCTCACCGTCGAGAAGGAGGTGGTGAGCGGGCCCGTGGACCGGGGGGCGGGCGTCTTCGAGCTCGGTTACCGGATCACGGTGGGCAACCCCGGAGGCGTCTCCCAGCGGTACGACCTGTCCGACCGGTTGCGCTTCGGCGGCGGGATCCGGGTGGTGGCGGCCCGCGTCGTGTCGTCCGACGCCCGGATCAACCCGAGGTGGGACGGTACGGGAGACGCCACGGTCGTGGCGGGGGCCTCGGTCGCGGCGGGCGCCAGCCACCGGTTCGACGTCACGGTCTCCGCGCGGGTGCCGGACTCCGTCCTCGACGCCGCCCGCGTCTGCCAGGGGGCGGTCGGCGCGGAGCGCGGCAGCGGCTTCCTCAACACGGCCACGCTGCTCGGTCCGGACGGCGAGGCCGCGGCGGCGGAGGCGTGCTCGGACGTGCCGCCGGCCCGGCCGACCCCGAGCCCGACCCCGAGCGCTCCGAGCACGCCGAGCACTCCGAGCCCGGGAGCGACGTCGACCGCGAGCCCGCCGGGCGCCGGTCCGGCACCCGACGCCGGCCCCGGGTGGCCGCTCCCCGTGACCGGGCTGGAGGCAGGGATCGCCGGCTTGGCGGTGGTGCTCCTGCTCGCGGGCCTGGTCCTGGTCCTGGTGCGGCGCCGCCGGAGCTGACCACTTGTCGAGTGAGTGCTCACTCACTTACGATGACGCCCATGCTGGCTGCCCCGGGCGCGAGCCGTCGCGCCACCCCCCTCTCCCCGGACGACCGGCGGTCCGCCATCATCGAGGCCGTGCTCCCGCTCGTCGGGGAGTTCGGCGTCGACGTGACGAGCCGCGAGCTGGCCGACGCCGCGGGGGTCGCCGAGGGCACCCTGTTCCGGGCGTTCGGCGACAAGCTCACGCTGGTCGGCGCCGTCGCGGTCGAGGGGCTGCACCGAGCCTCCGGGCCGGTCGAGACCCGCGCCGAGCTGGCGGCGATCGACCGCGAGGCACCCCTCGAGGAGCGGCTCGAACGCGTCATCGAGCTCGGCCGGCGCCGGATGAGCGACGTCGTGCGCTGGATGACGGTGCTGCGCGTGCTGCACCATCGCACGGGCGCGCGAGACATGGTGCCGCCCGACCACGTGCAGGAGTTCCGCGCGCAGCTCGCGGAGCAGCGCGAGCGGCAGCGCGAGGCGACGGTCGCCGGGCTCGTCGGCGTGCTCCAGCCCGACGAGCACCGGCTGCGCGTGCCGATCGAGGTCGCGGTGGCGCTCCTCGAGGCGAGCATCGCCGGCACCCACGCCCGCGTGGACCACCTGCTGCCGGCGCCCTCGCCCCGCGTGGTCGCCGACGCGCTCGTGCACGGCATCGCGCGCACCGCCGAGGAGCCTGCCGAGCCGCCGGCCGACGAAAAAAGCCAGGACCGCGAGCCCGCGGCGACGGAGAATCCCCCCGGGGCCACGCCCCGCACCCCCCACCCTCAGGAGCCCTGATGCTCGTCTCCCTGGCGCGGAGCTATCTGCGCCCGTACTCCGGCGCCGTCGTGCTGCTGCTGGTGCTCCAGCTGCTGGCGACGCTCGCGTCCCTCTACCTGCCCTCCCTCAACGCGGACATCGTCGACAACGGCGTGACGACGGGGGACACCGCCTACATCATGCGGGTGGGCGGCTGGATGCTCGTCGTGAGCCTCGGCCAGGTCGTGTGCGCGATCGGCGCCGTGTTCCTCGGCGCGCGCACCGCCACCGCGCTGGGCCGCGACGTGCGTCGTGACCTGTTCGACTCCGTGCAGGGCTTCTCCGCCCGCGAGCTGGGCCAGTTCGGGGCCCCGTCGCTCATCACCCGCACGACCAACGACGTCCAGCAGGTGATGATGGTCGTGCTGATGACCTTCACCATCATGGTGATGGCGCCCATCATGCTGGTCGGCGGCGTCATCATGGCGCTGCAGGAGGACGTCGAGCTGTCGGCGCTGCTGCTGGTCGTCGTGCCCGTGCTGGGCATCGCGATGGGCCTGCTGATGTGGCGGATGGTGCCGTACTTCCGGGCCATGCAGAAGCGGATCGACGCGATCAACGGCGTGCTGCGCGAGCAGATCACCGGGCTGCGGGTGGTGCGGGCCTTCGTCCGCGAGAACCGCGAGCTGGAGCGGTTCGGTGCCACCAACGAGGCCCTGTACGACACGTCGCTCAACGCGGGCAAGCTCATGGCGCTGGCGTTCCCGATGGTCATGCTCATCATGAACGCCTCGAGCGTCGCCGTGCTGTGGTTCGGCGCGCAGCGCATCGACAACGGCGAGATGCAGGTGGGCGCGCTCATGGCCTTCCTCAGCTACATCATGTACATCCTCATGGCCGTGATGATGTCGACGATGATGGTCATGATGGTGCCGCGCGCCTCCGTGGCCGCCGGCCGCATCTCGGACGTCCTCGGCACGGAGACCTCCGTCACCGAGCCGCCCGCCCCGGTCTCCCTCACCTCGCTCGCCGACGGCGAGGGACCGCGCGGAGAGGTCGTGTTCGAGGGCGTCGAGTTCCGGTACCCGGGCGCCGACGAGCCGGTGCTGCACGACCTGTCGTTCACCGCCTCGCCCGGCCGGACCACCGCGATCATCGGGTCCACGGGTGCGGGCAAGACGACGCTCCTCAACCTCGTGCCGCGGCTCTTCGACGTCACCGGCGGCCGGGTGCTCGTGGACGGTGTGGACGTGCGCGACCTGTCCACCGGGGACCTCGGCTCCATGCTCGGCCTGGTACCGCAGAAGGCGTTCCTGTTCAGCGGCACCGTCGCGGACAACCTGCGCTACGGCAAGGCGGACGCCACCGAGGACGAGATGTGGGCCGCGCTCGAGATCGCGCAGGCGCGCGACTTCGTCGAGGCGCTCCCCGAAGGGCTCCAGGCGCCGGTGGCGCAGGGCGGCACCACGTTCTCGGGCGGTCAGCGCCAGCGGCTCGCCATCGCACGAGCCGTCGTGCGCCGGCCACGGGTGTACCTGTTCGACGACTCGTTCTCGGCGCTCGACTACAGCACCGACGCCCGCCTGCGCGCGGCGCTGCGTCCCCGCACGCAGGACGCGAGCGTCCTCGTCGTCGCGCAGCGGGTGGCGACCATCCGGGACGCGGACCAGATCCTCGTGCTGGACCACGGCCGCATCGTCGGGCGCGGCACGCACGCCGAGCTGCTGGCCGACAACGAGACCTACCAGGAGATCGTCTCCTCCCAGATGTCCCTCGAGGAGGCGGCATGAGCACCGAACGCAAGGCCCCGGCGGCGACGCCTCGACCGGGCGGCCCCCGCGGCGGCGGCCCCATGGGCATGGGCGGCGGCGCCCCCGTCGCGAAGGCGATGGACTTCCGCGGGTCGCTCCGGCGCTTCGCGGGCGTGATGCGGCCCGAGCGGGCACGCGTCGTCCTGCTCACCCTGTGCGGCGTCGTCTCCGTGGCGCTCACCGTGGCCGGCCCGAAGATCCTCGGCGACGCGACCAACGTCATCTTCGCCGGCGTGGTCGGCAAGGGGCTCGCGTCCGCGGGCGTCCCCGCGGGGACCACCGGGGACGAGGCCGCCGCGATGCTGCGCGCCTCCGGCGACGACGCCCAGGCCGGGCTGATCTCCTCCCTGCCGAACGTCGTGTCCGGCCAGGGCGTCGACTTCACGCGGCTCGGCCAGATCCTCCTGTGGGTGCTCGCCATCTACCTGGGCGCGTTCCTCTTCGGATGGCTCCAGGCGCGGATCATGACGATCGCGGTGCAGAACACGATGCGGCGCCTGCGGGACGAGGTGGAGGCCAAGCTCCACCGCATCCCGCTGAGCTACGTGGACAAGCAGGCCAAGGGCGAGATCCTCTCGCGCGTCACCAACGACATCGACAACGTCGCGCAGACGACGACGCAGACGCTGGCACAGCTCGTGACCTCCGTGCTCACGGTGATCGGCGTGCTGGGCATGATGTTCTGGATCTCGTGGGTGCTGGCGCTGGTCGCGCTCGTCACCGTGCCGCTGTCCGTGGTGCTCACGATGCAGATCGCCAAGCGCTCCCAGCCGCAGTTCGTGGCGCAGTGGGCGGCGACCGGACGGCTCAACGCGCACGTCGAGGAGATGTTCACCGGGCACTCGCTCGTCAAGGTGTACGGGCGCCAGCAGGCCGCCGCCGAGAAGTTCGGTGCCGAGAACGAGGCGCTGTTCGAGGCGTCCCGCAAGTCGCAGTTCATCTCGGGGACCATGCAGCCCTCGATGGGCTTTCTGGCGAACCTCAACTACGTGGTCGTGGCCGTCGTCGGCGGCCTGCGCGTGGCGTCGGGGCAGCTGTCGCTGGGTGACGTGCAGGCGTTCATCCAGTACTCGCGGCAGTTCACGCAGCCGCTCACGCAGATCGCGTCGATGATGAACCTGCTGCAGTCCGGTGTCGCGTCGGCCGAGCGCGTGTTCGAGCTGCTCGACGCCCCCGAGCAGGACCCGGACCCGGCCGACCCGCGACGCCTCGAGCACGTCCGCGGTCGGGTGGCGTTCGAGGACGTGTCGTTCTCCTACGACCCCGAGACACCGCTCATCGAGCACCTCGACCTCGTCGCGGAGCCTGGCCAGACGATCGCGATCGTCGGTCCGACGGGCGCCGGCAAGACGACGCTGGTCAACCTGCTGATGCGGTTCTACGAGGTGAATGCAGGGCGCATCACGCTCGACGGCGTGGACACCCGGGACATGACGCGGGACGACCTTCGCTCGCGGATCGGCATGGTGCTGCAGGACACCTGGCTGTTCAAGGGCACCATCGAGGAGAACCTCCGGTACGGGGTGCGCGACGGCGCCACGGTGGGGGAGGCGGAGTTCCGCGCCGCCACCGAGGCCACCCACGTGGACCCGTTCGTCCGGACGCTGCCCGACGGGTACGCGACGCTCCTGGACGACGAGGCGACGTCCCTGTCGGCGGGCGAGAAGCAGCTGCTCACCATCGCCCGCGCGTTCCTCGCCGACCCGGAGATCCTCGTGCTCGACGAGGCGACCAGCTCGGTCGACACCCGCACGGAGGTGCTGGTGCAGCAGGCGATGAACGCGCTGCGGGCGAACCGCACGTCGTTCGTCATCGCGCACCGCCTGTCGACGATCCGGGACGCCGACACCATCGTGGTGATGGAGCACGGGCACATCGTGGAGCAGGGCGACCACGACGCGCTGCTGGCTGCCGGCGGGGCGTACGCGCGGCTCTACGAGTCGCAGTTCAGCGCCCCCGTCGTGGAGGAGGAGGACGTGGTGGCCGGACCCGCCGGGGTCTGACCCCGCCCCTGGCAACGAGCGTGCTGACCTGATCCTCAAACGGGTCGTTTGAGGATC
>NZ_JBHUWC010000013.1:0-46867 GCF_042670225.1 Isoptericola sp. NPDC057191
AGCCGGCCGCCGACTGGCTCGACCCGTTCGGCGCGGGCGGAGCGGCGCTGACCGGCGGGCTGCTGCTCGGCGTGTTCGTCTACTGGGGCTGGGAGTCCGCGGTCAACCTCACCGAGGAGACGGAGGACCCCGCCGCCGTCCGTGCGGTCGTGCTCGACGGGGCCAGGGCGGCCGCCGGGCCTGCGCGCGCCGCCGGCCGCGACGTCGTCGTGATCGAGGTCGCGCCGCGCGCCGCCGCGATCGAGGCGGCCGTGCTCGACGCGGGGGCGGACGACACCGTCCTCGTGGCGGGGCGCGGCCACGAGACCATCCAGGAGGTCGCGGGCGTCGACCTCGAGCTCGACGACCGGGACGAGGCCCGCCGCGCCCTGCAGCGGCGGCACGAGAGGACGACCGCATGATCGCGCTGACCGCCGCCGACGTCGCCGAGGCGACCGGGGGACGGCTGCACGCCGCCGCCGACGTGGCCGTGACCGGGCCCGTCGAGGTGGACTCCCGCCGGGTCGGTGCCGGGAGCCTGTTCGTCGCGCTGCCGGGCGAGCGGGTCGACGGGCACGACTTCGCGCAGGCTGCCGTCGACGCGGGCGCCACCCTGGTGCTGGCCGCGCGCGAGCTCGAGGGACTGCCGACCGTCGTGGTCGACGACGTCCAGGCCGCGCTGGGCGAGCTCGCTCGCGCCGTCCTGGCGCGCGTGCGTGCCACGGGCGACGTGCGGGTCGTGGCGGTCACCGGCTCGGTGGGCAAGACGACCACCAAGGACCTGCTCGGCCAGCTCCTCGCCGACCTGCTCCCGGACGACGTCGCGCCCGCCGACGGCCTGGTGGTTCCCGCCGGCTCGTACAACAACGAGGTGGGCCTGCCGCTGACCGTGCTGCGGGTCACCGAGGCCACCCGCTTCCTCGTGCTGGAGATGGGCGCGGACGGCCCCGGCAACATCGCGTACCTCACGCGGATCGCGCCGCCCGACGTCGGCATCGTGCTCGCCGTCGGCGTCGCCCACGTGGGCAAGTTCGGCTCGGTCGAGGCGATCGCGCGCACCAAGAGCGAGATGGTCACGGGTGTGCTGCCCGGCGGCACCGTCGTGCTCAACGCCGACGACCAGCGGGTCGCCGCGATGTCGGCGCTCACGTCGCCGGAGCACACCGTCACCACCTTCGGGACGATCTCGTCGGCGGACGTCCGCGCCACGGACGTGGAGGTCGACGCCTCCGGCCGGGCGCGCTTCGGGCTGGTCGGCCAGGTGGGAGCGGACGCGTCGCCCGTCGAGCTGCGGCTCGTCGGGGCGCACCACGTGAGCAACGCGCTCGCCGCGGCCGCCGCCGTCCTCGCGCTCGGGGGCACCGTCGCCGACGTCGTGGCCGGGCTGTCGCGCGCGACGCCCGTCAGCCCGCACCGGATGGCCGTGACCGAGCGTCCGGACGGCGTGACCGTCGTCGACGACGCCTACAACGCGAACCCGGACTCGATGCGCGCCGCGCTGCGGACCCTGGCCGTGATGGCGGGCCGCACCCGCCGGTCGGTCGCGGTGCTGGGTGAGATGCTCGAGCTGGGCGACGGGGCGCGTGCCGCGCACGACGCGATCGGACGCCTCGTGGTGCGATTGAACGTCAAGCTCCTCGTCGTCGTCGGCGACGGGGCGTACCACATCCACGAAGGCGCCCTGCAGGAGGGTTCCTGGGGAGAGGAGTCGGTCTTCGTGCCTGACCTGGACGCGGCACGCGAGGTCCTCGCCGAGTCGCTCGAGCCGGGCGACGTCGTCCTCGTGAAGTCGTCCCTCGGGTCCGGCCTGTGGCAGCTCGGCGACGAGCTCGCCGCCGGCGGGCCGGCAGCGCCCGGCATCGACGACCAGGACGGCCAGGACGGCCAGGACGGCCAGGACGGCCAGGACGGCCAGGAGAGCACGGTGGTCGTCCCGTGATCGCGATCCTGGTCTCGGCCGGCATCTCGCTGGTCGTCGCGCTGTTCGGCACCCCCCTGTTCATCCGGTTCCTCGTGCACCGCAACTACGGCCAGTTCGTCCGGCAGGACGGGCCGACGGCGCACTTCACCAAGCGCGGCACCCCCACGATGGGCGGCGTCGTCATCATCGGCGCGACGCTCGTGGGCGTCGCGGGGTCGATGGCGGTCGCGGGCCGGCCGCCGAGCGCGTCCGCGCTGCTGTGCCTCTACCTGATGACGGGCCTGGGAGTGGTCGGCTTCCTCGACGACTTCACGAAGATCCGCAAGCAGCGCTCGCTCGGGCTCACCGCGAAGGCGAAGATCGTGGGCCAGGGTTTCGTGGGCATCAGCTTCGCCATCCTCGCCCTGCAGTTCCCCAACGCCAACGCGCGCACACCCGCGTCGACCCGCATCTCGTTCCTGCGGGACACGAACCTCGACCTGGCGTTCGCCGGGGTCACCGTGGGTCTGATCCTCTTCGTGATCTGGGCGAACTTCCTCATCACTGCGTGGTCCAACGCGGTGAACCTCACCGACGGTCTCGACGGGCTTGCGACGGGCGTGTCCCTCGTGGTCTTCGGCGCCTACGTGATCGTGTGCATCTGGCAGCTCAACCAGTCCTGCCAGCGCCTCGCTGCCGCCGGTCCGCGCTGCTACGAGGTGCGCGACCCGCAGGACCTCGCGATCATCGCGGCCGCGATCATGGGCGCCTGCTTCGGCTTCCTGTGGTGGAACGCCAGCCCGGCCCGCATCTTCATGGGCGACACCGGCTCGCTCGCCCTGGGCGGCGCCCTGGCGGGGATCTCGATCCTGTCCCGCACCGAGATCCTCGCGGCCATCGTGGGTGGCCTGTTCGTCATCATCGTGATGTCGGACGTCATCCAGATCGGCTTCTTCAAGCTCACCGGCAGACGCGTGTTCAAGATGGCACCGCTGCACCACCACTTCGAGCTGTCGGGGTGGGGCGAGGTCACGATCGTCATCCGCTTCTGGCTCATCGCGGGCCTGTTCGCCGCCCTGGGCATGGGCGTCTTCTACGCCGAGTGGGTGGCCACGTGACCCCTCCGGGTCGGCTGCCGGAGGGCGCGCGCGTCGTCGTGGCGGGGCTCGGGGTCACCGGCCGTGCCGTCGTCGCGGCCCTCGCGGGCCGGGCGGCCTCGGTCGTCACGGTCGACGCGCGGGCCGAGGGCGCCCACGTGCGCGACGCCGACGACCCGGCGACGGCCGCGCGCCTCGTCGCGGGCGCGGACCTCGTCGTCGCGTCGCCGGGGTGGGCGCCGAGCACGCCGCTGCTCGCCGCCGCCCGCGCGGCCGGCGTGCCCGTCTGGAGCGAGGTGGAGCTCGGCTGGCGGCTGCGCGTCGACCGGGAGGGTGCCGGCCGGGGGCCCGCGCCGTGGCTCGCGGTCACCGGCACCAACGGCAAGACGACGACCGTCGAGATGCTCGCGTCGATCCTGACCGCCGCCGGCCTGCGCACCGCTGCCGTGGGCAACGTCGGCACGCCCGTGGTCCAGGCAGCGCTCGACCCGACGCTCGACGTCCTGGCCGTGGAGCTCTCGAGCTTCCAGCTGCACCACACCCTGTCGACGTCGTTCGAGGCGGCCGCGGTCCTCAACGTGGCGGCCGACCACCTGGACTGGCACGGGTCGCTCGACGCGTACGCGCGGGACAAGGGGCGCATCTTCGCCCGGGCGCAGGTGGCCTGCGTGTACTCCGTCGCCGACCCGCGCACGGAGCAGCTCGTGCGGGACGCGGACGTGGCCGAGGGCGCCCTGGCCGTCGGCTTCACGCTCGGCGCCCCGGGCCCCGGCCAGCTGGGGGTCGTGGAGGACGTGCTCGTCGACCGTGCCTTCCACACGGCACCGGACGCCCGCGACCGGCACCGGACCGCCGCCGAGCTCGGCACCCTCGCGGACCTCGCGCACCTCGCGCCCGGCCCCGCGGGGAGCGTGGTGCCCGCGCACGTCGTCGCGAACGCCCTGGCAGCGGCCGCCCTCGCCCGCGCGCACGGCGTCGACGCCGCCGCGGTCCGCGACGGCCTGCGCGCCTTCCGGCCCGGCGCCCATCGCATCGCGCAGGTGCGGGAGCTCGACGGCGTCGCCTGGGTGGACGACTCGAAGGCGACGAACGCGCACGCCGCGGCGGCCTCGCTCGCCGGGTATCCGGCGGCCTCCGTCGTGTGGATCGCCGGCGGCCTTGCGAAGGGGGCGTCGTTCGACACGCTCGTCGCCGGCCGCGCCGACCGGCTGCGTGCCGCCGTGCTCATCGGCGTGGACCCGGAGCCGATCCGCGGCGCGCTGGCCCGACACGCGCCCGAGGTCCCCGTCGTGGTGGTCGATCCCGGAGACACTGGCTCGGTGATGCGTCGCGCGGTCGCGGCGGCACGGGACCTCGCCCGGCCGGGCGACACCGTGCTGCTGGCGCCCGCGGGCGCGTCGCAGGACCAGTTCGCCTCCTACGCCCAGCGGGGAGAGGCGTTCGCCGCCGCCGTGGCGGAGCTGGAGGCGACAGGACGGTAGGACGGCGCCGGGCAGTCAGCCCGGGTCGTCGCCACGCGAGCGAGGAGTGTCGGGATGGCGGTCACGACGGGCACCCGGCGCCCCCGCGCAGCCGCAGGTCAGCAGGCGAAGGGCCAGGCGAAGGGCTCGGTCCGGGGCGCTGCCAGGACCTCCTCGAAGTCGTCCGTCAGGTCCGCGGCCAGGTCTGCCACGAAGCGCTCGGCCGACCGGCCGTGGCTCGGGCAGTGGAACTCCACCGTCACGAGCTACTACCTGCTGGTCGGCGCGACCGGCCTGCTGCTCGTCATCGGGCTCGTCATGGTGCTGTCCAGCTCGACGGTGACGTCGATCGCCGAGGGCGGTTCGCCCTACACCGCCTTCGTCAACCAGGCGCGCTACGCGCTCATCGGGCTGCCGCTCATGCTCCTCGCCGCCCGGCTGCCCGTGCGCTGGTACAAGCGGCTGGCCTGGCCCGCGCTGATCGTCGCCCTCGGCCTCCTCGCGGCGGTGCTGTTCTTCGGGACGGCGGTCAACGGCAACCAGAACTGGCTGCCGCTGGGCCCGGTCCGGATCCAGCCGTCGGAGCTGGCGAAGCTCGCGCTCGCCGTGTGGCTGGGCGCGGTGCTGGGGCGCAAGCAGCGTCTGCTGGGCAGCTGGGCGCAGGCGCTCGTCCCGGGCGCGCTCGGGCTCGCGGCCGTCCTCGGTCTGGTGATGATGGGCCACGACCTCGGTACGGCGCTCATCATCGCGCTGCTGGGACTGGGCGCGTACTGGGTCTCGGGCGCACCGGCCTCGATGCTCGCCCTGGGCGGGGCGGGCGCGGCGCTCCTCGTGGGCTGGGCGTTCATCGTCAACCAGGGCAGCTCCGACCGGCTCGACCGCATCCTCGCGACCTACGGCTCCGCGTGCGACGCCGCGAGCGAGTGCTACCAGTCGATCCACGGCCTCTACGGGCTGGCGACTGGCGGCCTGTTCGGGGTCGGCCTCGGTGCCAGCCGCGAGAAGTGGAAGTACCTGCCCGAGGCGCACAACGACTTCATCTTCTCGGTGATCGGTGAGGAGCTCGGCCTGCTGGGCACCCTGCTGGTGCTCGCGCTGTTCGCGGTGCTCGGGGTCGCGATGGCACGGGTCGTGCGCCGGCACCCCGACCCGTTCGTGAAGATCACCACCGCGGCGGTGGGCTGCTGGGTCGTGGGCCAGGCGTTCGTCAACATCGGTGTCGTCACCGCGGTCCTGCCCGTCATCGGCGTCCCGCTGCCCCTGGTGTCGGCGGGCGGTTCCGCCCTGATCACGACCATGATGGCGCTCGGCATGGTGATCAGCTTCGCGCGGACCGAGCCGGGCGCCGCGGAGGCGCTGGCGGCCCGCCGCAGCGTCGTGCGCAGGTCCGTGGCCGTGCTCTCGCGCCGAGGGCGCCGCGGGGGAGAACCGGGCCGGGACGTCCGCCCCGGCCGATAGGGTCCTCGGTGTGAAGAGCTCTGCAGTCACGTCCGTCGTCCTCGCCGGGGGCGGCACCGCCGGCCACGTCAACCCCCTCCTCGCCGTCGCGGACGAGCTCCGCGCCCGGGAGCCGGAGGCCAGGATCCTCGCCCTCGGCACCACGTCCGGGCTCGAGGCCGACCTCGTCCCGGAGCGCGGCTACCGGCTGTGGCCCGTGCCCCGGGTGCCGCTCCCGCGCCGACCGAGCGTCGACCTGCTGCGGCTGCCCGGCCGGCTCAGCGCCGCCGTGAAGGCCGCCGAGGCCGCGATCGACGAGATCGGCGCCCAGGCGGTCGTGGGCTTCGGCGGGTACGTCTCGACGCCCGCCTACCTCGCTGCGCGGCGCAAGGGCGTCCCGGTCGTGATCCACGAGCAGAACGCGCGCCCCGGTCTGGCCAACAAGCTCGGCGCTCGCTGGGCGGCACGCGTCGGCGCCACGTTCCCGGGCACCACGCTGCCCGGTGCGCAGGTCGTGGGCCTGCCGCTGCGGGCCGAGATCGCCGACCTCGTCGCCCGCCGCGACGCCGACCCGGTGGGCGCGCGCGTGCAGGCGGCGGACGCCCTGGGTCTCGACCCGGCGCTGCCGACGCTCGTCGTCACGGGGGGCTCCTCGGGCGCGGCCTCGGTGAACGCGGCGCTGGCCGGCGCGGTCGACGCGCTGCTGGGCGCCGGCGTGCAGGTGCTCCACCTCACCGGGAAGGGCAAGGCCGGCCCGGTCCGCACGGCGGTCGAGACGGCCACCGTGGCGGGGGCCCACGAGGCCGCGCGCTACCAGGTGCGCGAGTACCTCTCCGAGATGCAGCTCGCGCTCGCGGCCGCCGACTTGGTCGTCGCCCGGTCCGGCGCGGGCACCGTCTGCGAGCTCGCCGCGCTCGGCGTCCCGGCGGTCTACGTGCCGCTGCCCGTCGGGAACGGGGAGCAGCGCCTCAACGCCGCCCCGCTCGTCGACGCGGGCGGCGGGCTGCTGGTCGACGACGCCGACCTCACGTCCGCCTGGGTCGCCCAGCACGTGCCGGCGCTCCTGGCCGACCGGCCGCGCCTCGAGGCGATGGCGGCCGCGGCGCGCACGACCGGTGTGCGCGACGGCGCCGCCCGCGTGGCGGACCTCGTGGCGGAGGCCGTCGCGGCGGCCCCCTCGGCCGCCGGGGGACAGGCATGAACGCGGCGGCACCCGGGGTGCTGCCCGTCGAGGCGCTCGGACGCGTCCACCTCGTCGGGGTGGGAGGCGCGGGCGTCTCGGTGGTCGCCCGGCTGCTCGCGGCGCGCGGCGCCGACGTCCAGGGCTCGGACGCCGCCGCAGGTCCGGCGCTCGAGGCGCTGCGCGAGGACGGCGTGCGGGTCTGGGTCGGTCACGACGCCGCGCACGTCGTGGGACCGGACGGTGCGCCGCTGGTCGACACCGTCGTCGTGTCCTCGGCCGTGCGGGAGACGAACCCCGAGCTGGCGGCGGCCCGCGCCGCGGGTGTCCGGGTGCTGCACCGCTCGCAGGCGCTCGCCTCCCTGATGCTGGACCGGCGCGCCGTCGCCGTCGCCGGGGCGCACGGCAAGACCACGACGTCGGCGATGGTCGCCACCGTGCTGCGTGCCTGCGGCGTGGACGCGTCGTTCGCCATCGGCGGGACGGTGCGGGTCCGCGACGCCGAGGGCCACGAGAGCGCCGTCCCGGGCGGCCGGCTGGGCTCCTCGGACGTGCTCGTCGCGGAGGCGGACGAGTCCGACGGCTCGTTCCTCAACTACGCGCCGACGGTCGCGGTCGTGACCAACGTCGAGCCCGACCACCTCGACCACTACGGGTCGCGCGAGGCGTTCGAGCGAGCCTTCGAGGAGTTCGCCGGCCGGATCGTGCCGGGCGGCACGCTCGTGGCGTGCGCGGACGACGCCGGGTCGGCCGCGCTCGCGCGGACGCACCGGGAGTCGGGGCGGACGGTGGTCACGTACGGCGAGGCAGCCGCGGCCGACGTCCGCGTGCGCGACGTCGAGGTCGGCGCCGGGACCGTGTCCGCCGTCGTGTCGGGAGGGCCGCTCGGCGAGGACGCGCACGTGCTCCGCCTCGCCGTCCCGGGGGCGCACAACGCCCTGAACGCCACGGCTGCCGTCGTGACCGCGGTCCTGCTCGGGGCGGAGCCGGCAGCGGCGGTCGCGGGTGCCGCGACCTTCGTGGGCACCGGGCGCCGCTTCGAGCCCAAGGGCGAGGCCGACGGCGTCCGGGTCTACGACAGCTACGACCACCACCCCACCGAGGTGGCCGCGCTGCTGCGTGCGGCGCGACCCCTGGCAGGCGACGGGCGCATCGTCGTCCTCTTCCAGCCGCACCTCTACTCGCGTACCCGCATCTTCGCGGACCGCTTCGCCGCCGCCCTGGCGCTCGCGGACGAGGTGGTCGTCACCGGGATCTACCGGGCGCGCGAGGACGTGGACCCGTCCGTCGGGCCGCGGACGATCACGGACCTGCTGGAGCGGACGGCGTCCGGCGGAGGGGTGCACGCCGTCGAGGACCGGCTCGAGGCGGCACACGTGACCTCCGCGCTGGCCCGGCCCGGCGACCTGGTGCTGACCGTGGGCGCCGGAGACGTGACCGAGCTCGGCCCCGTGATCCTCGCGGACCTGGCCGCGAGGCGTCCCGGCGTGGCGTCGCCCTCCGTCCCGTCCCGCGACGAGAGCATGGGGTGATGCGACCGCCAGCCCGCCCGCGCCCGACGCCACGCACCACGTCGTCGGGACCTCGGACGGGAGCGGCCGGAGGACCGGCGCCGCGCCGGCGCCCGGCGACGGGAGCCACCCCGGCAACCTCGGCGCGGACGACAGCCCCGGCCGCACCGACGGCGCCGACGGCGCAGGTCCGGACGCCCGCCGCCCGCCCCGACGGCGCGCATGGCCCCCGCACCGCGGCGACGGCGGTCGTCCCGGTGGGGCAGGAGATCCCGCCGCGCGTGTCCACCCAGATGGCGGACCGGCTCGCCGAGCGGACCGCGATGCGCCGGCACCGCGCCTGGCGGCGTGTGCTCGGGTGGGTCCTCGCCGTCGTCGTCGTGGTCGCCCTGGGCGTCGCCGCCCTGTGGTCCCCTGTGCTGGCGCTGGAGAAGGCGCAAGTGTCCGTCTCGGGGGTGAACCAGTACGTCGACCCGGCGGCCGTCCGGGAGATCGTCGAGGAGCCGGTCGGCACGCCCCTGCCGCGGCTCGACACCGTGGCGTTGCGTGAGCAGCTGCTCCGGCTGCGGGGCGTGAAGGACGTGCGCATCGCGCGCTCGTGGCCCCACGGCCTCGCCGTCGAGGTGACGCCACGGGTGCCCGTGGCGGCGGTCCCCGACGGCGACGAGCTGGCCCTCCTCGACTCGTCGGGAGCACGCGTCGCGACGCGCCCCTCGGCTCCGCAGGGGCTCCCGCAGGTCGACGTCCCGCTCGACGACGCCCTGGCGCTCCAGGCGGCGCTGCACGTCCTCGCCGCGCTGCCGCCGGGTCTCGCGAAGCAGGTCCAGCAGGTGAGCGCGGACACGCAGGACGCCGTCGAGACGGTGCTCGACGACGGCACCACCGTCGTGTGGGGCGGGAGCTCGCAGCTGCCCCTCAAGGTCGAGGCGGTGCGCACGCTGCGCAAGCTGGCCGACGGCGCCCGCACGATCGACGTGTCGTCGCCCGAGCTGCCGGTGACCCGGTGACCCGGCGCCCCGGCGGCGCAAGCACCGGGCGCGCGCGACACGCCGAGAGACGTCCGGCGCCGGGCCAGGCGCGACGCCTACCGTCGATCGCAGCAGCAACCTGACATAACTCTAACCCTCAACTCGAACCTTAAGGTTAGCCCTGCGGGAGCGACGAGGGGGAGCGAGGACCGGACGTCGGGGACCAGGAACGACCCGAGAGGCAACGACGTGGCAACTCCGCAGAACTACCTGGCAGTGATCAAGGTGGTCGGTATCGGCGGTGGCGGCGTGAACGCCGTGAACCGCATGATCGAGGTCGGGCTCAAGGGTGTCGAGTTCATCGCCATCAACACCGACGCCCAGGCGCTGCTGATGTCGGACGCCGACGTCAAGCTCGACGTCGGTCGTGAGCTCACCCGTGGCCTGGGCGCCGGCGCCGACCCCGAGGTGGGCAAGAAGGCGGCCGAGGACCACGCCGAGGAGATCGAGGACGTCCTGCGCGGCGCCGACATGGTCTTCGTGACGGCAGGCGAGGGCGGCGGCACCGGCACCGGCGGCGCACCCGTCGTGGCCCGCATCGCGCGCTCGCTCGGCGCCCTGACCGTGGGCGTCGTGACGCGACCGTTCACGTTCGAGGGCCGCCGTCGCTCCGTGCAGGCCGAGCAGGGCATCGAGACCCTCCGCGAGGAGGTCGACACCCTCATCGTCATCCCGAACGACCGGCTGCTGTCGATGTCGGACCGGACCGTCTCGGCGATCGCCGCGTTCCACTCCGCCGACCAGGTGCTGCACTCCGGTGTCCAGGGCATCACGGACCTCATCACGACCCCGGGCCTGATCAACCTCGACTTCGCGGACGTGAAGTCCGTGATGCAGGGGGCGGGCTCCGCGCTCATGGGCATCGGCTCGGCCAGGGGAGAGGACCGCGCCGTCCAGGCGGCCGAGCTCGCGATCTCCTCCCCGCTGCTCGAGGCGTCGATCGACGGGGCGCACGGCGTGCTGCTCTCGATCCAGGGCGGCAGCGACATCGGCCTGTTCGAGGTGCACGAGGCGGCGCGCCTGGTCCAGGAGGCGGCGCACTCCGAGGCCAACATCATCTTCGGCACGGTCATCGACGACGCGCTGGGCGACGAGGTGCGCGTCACCGTCATCGCCGCCGGGTTCGACGGCGGCGTGCCGCAGACGCGCAAGGACGGCCGGGGTCTCGGGCAGATCGCCGGGGCAACCCCCCGGCCGGCGGCCTCCGGCGACGGGGCGGCCACGACCGTGCCCGTGCCGCCGCCCGGCGTCCAGACGGCGCCCCCGCGCCCGCCGCAGCCGACCACCCAGTCGGTGCCCGCGGCGAACGTCCGGCCGCGGCCGATCCCGGCCGAGCCCGACGACGTGCCCGTCAGCCTCGACGCGCCGCCGGCGCCGCCCGCCGGTGCCCGCCCGTCGGAGGCGCGCCGGCCGTTCACCGTGGTCGAGGACGCCGAGGGCGAGGGTGTCACGGTGGAGCGCCCCGTCGAGGTCCCCCGGCTGTTCGACGAGCCCCGTCGCCCCGCCGAGGAGCTCGACGTGCCCGACTTCCTCAAGTGAGCGCGGAGTGAGCGGGACGGTCGGCTGGGCCCAGGAGGCGTTGTTGCCGGCGCAGTTCGGCGCGGGGCTGCTGCGCGTGGACCTCGGGGAGGGCGTCGTGGCGGGCTTCACGACGCGTCACGGCGGAGTGTCGCCCGCCCCGTGGTCCTCGCTGGACCTGGGCACGTCGACCGGTGACGACCCGGTGCGCGTGCGGGAGAACCGCGCACGCCTGGGGGAGTGGGTCGGCGCACCGGTGGCGTT
This sequence comes from Isoptericola sp. NPDC057191, assembly GCF_042670225.1. Taxonomy (NCBI): domain Bacteria; kingdom Bacillati; phylum Actinomycetota; class Actinomycetes; order Micrococcales; family Promicromonosporaceae; genus Isoptericola; species Isoptericola sp. NPDC057191. Next base: position 11,375 of record NZ_JBHUWC010000013.1, read on the forward strand.
CACCGCACAGGTGCACGGCGACCATGTGCTGGACCTCGGTGCCCCCGAGCTGGCGGAATGGTCGTCGCCCGAGCCCCCGGCCGCGGCGGGCGAGGCCGACGCGATGGTCACCGCTCAGCCGGGCCTCGCGCTCGGGGTCCTGGTGGCGGACTGCGTGCCGGTGGTGCTCGCCGACCCGGTCGCCCGGGTCGTCGGCGTGGCGCACGCCGGCCGCAAGGGCGTCGTGGCCGGTGTCGTGCACCGGGTCCTGGACGGCATGCTCGCGCGCGGGGCCAGCGTGGAGGACCTGCGGGCCGCCGTCGGGCCCGCGGTCTGCGGGTCGTGCTACGAGGTGCCCGCCGAGATGCGCGCGGACGTGGCCGGCGTCGTCCCCGAGACGTGGTCGACCACGGAGGCGGGCACGCCCGCCCTGGACCTGCCGGCCGGGGTGCTCGCCCAGCTGGCCGCCCGGGGGGTCGACGCGATGCGGGTGGACCGGTGCACGCTCACGGACGCCGACCTCTACTCCCACCGCCGTGCCACCGCCCAGGGCACGACGACGGGACGGCAGGCCGGCGTCGTCGTCCTGACCTGACGTGACACGACGAGCGTGACCTGGCCCGACCTGGCCCGACACGACCCGACCTGACCGGGACGGACACGCCTCGCGGGCACGACACACCGGCGTGTCGTGCGTCAATGCCGCCACGGGCGTGGTTAACGTCGTGACACCGCCCTGGACGGAGGGTGGGACGTGGCGACGAACGGAGCAGGGCGATGGGCGGAGCGCTTCGCAAGACGATGCTGTACCTGGGGCTCGCCGACGACCAGGGGGAGTCGGAGGAGTACCTCGACGAGTACGAGGAGCTGGAGGCACCGGTGCGCGACCGTGACGACTACCAGGCGCAGGTCACCCCGCTGCACCGCGGCGGTGCGAGCGAGTCGGTGATCGCGTCCGACCTGCGGCGGATCACCACCATCCACCCGCGCTCGTACAACGACGCCCGCACGATCGGCGAGGCGTTCCGTGGCGGCACGCCCGTCATCATGAACCTGTCGGACATGGACGACGCGGACGCCAAGCGTCTCGTCGACTTCTCCGCGGGCCTCATCTTCGGCCTTCGTGGGTCGATCGAGCGCGTCACGAACAAGGTCTTCCTGCTCTCGCCGGAGCACGTCGAGATCTCGGGCGAGGAGCCGCCGGCGGAGAAGGCCCCCGGCCGCGGGGCGTTCTACAACCAGAGCTGAGCGACCGCAGCGGCCACGCACCACCCCACCGGCGCACCGGTCCTGCCGGTCACGTCGACGGATCCGTCCGGCCAGGGCCGGGGCAGTCTGCCCCGGCCCTGCCTCGTGCTCGCCCTGCCTCGTGCTCGGGTAGGTTCGACCCGTGAACGCAGTGTTTACCCTCATCGGCTTCCTCCTCGGCCTCTTCCTGCTGTGCCTCGTCGTGCGCCTGGTGTTCGACTGGGTGCAGTTCTTCGCGCGGGACTGGCGACCTCGTGGGGTGATGCTGGTCATCGCGGAGGCCGTGTACACGGTCACCGACCCGCCGCTCCGCGCGCTGCGCAGGGTGATCCCGCCCCTGACGCTCGGGCAGGTCCGCCTCGACCTGGCGTTCCTGATCCTGTTCATCGGCACCTCGATCCTCCAGCAGGTGTTCCTCGGCCTCGGCCGGTGACATCCCTGTGACAGGCCGGTGACCTCCGGCAGGGTGACTCTCGCCACCCTGCTGACGTGTGAAGACGTGGTGAGGGCGGCACGACCGGGCCTTGTCGGGCAGGTCGCCCCGCACCGTGTCCGCTACCGTGGTCATCCAGACGGCCCGTGACCCGGGTCCCCGACGACCCTGCAAGACGATGAGGTGAGACGATGGCGCTGCTGACGGCAGAGGACATCCTGAACAAGAAGTTCGCCGCGACCAAGTTCCGTGAGGGCTACGACGTCGAAGAGGTGGACGACTTCCTCGACGAGGTCGTGCGGACGCTCACGGCGGTCCAGGAAGAGAACGACGACCTGCGTTCGAAGCTGACGGCGGCGGAGCACCGCGTCGCCGAGCTGAGCCGCTCGGACGCGGCGCAGCAGTCCCAGCCGACGCCCACCCCCGCGCCCAGCCCGGCCCCCGTGCCGGCCCCGGCGGCGTCCAAGCAGCAGCCGGCGGAGCCCGAGTCTGCGACGGGCATGCTCCAGCTCGCCCAGAAGCTGCACGACGACTACGTGCGGTCCGGTCAGGAAGAGGGCGACCGTCTCATCTCGGAGGCGAAGTCCGAGGGCTCGCGCATCGTCCGCGAGGCGGAGGAGACCAGCCACCGCACGCTGTCCCAGCTCGAGCAGGAGCGCTCGCTCCTCGAGCGCAAGATCGACGAGCTGCGCCTCTTCGAGCGCGACTACCGCACGCGTCTCAAGAGCTTCCTGCAGAACCTGCTGGGCGACCTCGACGCCCGCGGCTCGGCCCTGCCTCCTCAGCGGCAGAACGCCAACGCCGGTCGCGGATCGGAGCTCTGAGCGGGGCCCGTCACCCCGCGTACCGGGCTCTCTCGCCCCGTCTCACCCCGAGCGGCCCGCACGACATGCACGCCACCCCGCGCGTGCTGTTGTGCGGGCCGCTCGTCGCACTTACGCTTCGGTGACTCGTCGTCGACGCACCAAAGAAAGGGCACCGATGGCCAAGCTCTCGACCACCACCCGCGCGGCCTTGCGCGAGAACTTCCCGCACCTCACGCGGGACGTGAAGTCGTTCCCGGTCCGTGACGGCGAGGAGCCCTGGACCCTGCACGAGGTGGAGGAGCTGGCAGCCTTCCTGCTCGAGGACAAGGAGCGTCTCGAGCGCGAGCTCGCCGTCGCCGACCAGGAGCTGTCCGACCTGCTGCGCAACTCCGGCGACGGCGCGGGCGACGACCAGGCCGACTACGGCTCGAGCGCCCTCGAGCGCGAGCAGGAGCTGACGCTCGTCAACAACATGCGCGACCTGCTGGCGCAGACGACGCACGCCGTCGACCGCATCCGCAAGGGCACCTACGCCACGTGCGAGATCACCGGGCTGCCCATCGGCAAGGCGCGGCTGCAGGCGTTCCCGCGGGCGACGCTGTCCGTCGAGGCGAAGGCGCGCGAGGAGCGTCGCTGACCCTCCCCGGGTGGCCGGGGACCGGATCGGGCCGAGCGGTCCTGCGGCAGGCGCGGTCCGCCTAGACTGGCCGACGATGTCGACCACGCCCGCCGGCTCCGCCCCGGCCCCCGAGCCCGCGCCGCGCGACGGCGCCCCCGAGTCGCCCGCGACCGGTGCGCCCACCGACCACGGCCCGGAGGGCACCGCCGCGCCCGCCGCGGCGACGGGCGCTCCGGTGTCCGCTGAGCGCCGCCGTCGTCTGGTGATCTGGACCTTCGCCCTGGCAGCCGTGGTGCTGCTGGTGGACCAGCTGACCAAGTGGTGGGCGGAGTCGACGCTCGTGCTCGGCGCCGAGCCGTCCCCGCTGCTCGGTGAGCTCCTGCAGCTGCGTCTCATCTACAACGACGGCGCCGCGCTGTCGATCGCCTCGGGCATGACGTGGATCCTCACGATCGTCGTGATCGTCGTCGTGGTGGTCATCGTGCGCGCCATCCGCCGCATCGGCTCGGTCGGCTGGGCGGTGGCGCTCGGCCTGCTGCTGGGCGGGGCGCTGGGGAACCTCGGCGACCGGCTCTTCCGTCAGCCGGGCGTCGGTCGCGGCTGGGTGGTCGACTTCATCGACTACGGCGTCTTCGTCGGGAACGTCGCGGACATCGCCATCGTGGCGGCGGCCGCGCTCATCGTCATCCTGTCGTTCCTCGGGATCGGCCTGGACGGGCGACGGCACGTCGAGACGACCGGCGACCAGCCTGCTCGCAGCGCCGACGCCGCGGACGAGGAGCGCTGACGGTGTCGACGCGGACGCTGCCCGTCCCGGACGGCCTGGCGGGCGAACGGGTCGACGCGGCCCTCGCCCGGATGCTCGGGTTCTCCCGCACCCAGGCGGCCGAGCTCGCCTCGTCGGGCGCGGTCCTGCTGGACGGCCGCGAGGTCGGCAAGTCCGACCGCGTCGTGGCCGGGGGGTGGCTCGAGGTCACCGTGCCCGACGCGCGGCCCGCGGCCGCTGCCGTCGTCGCGGAGCCCGTCCCCGGGATGTCGATCGCGTACGAGGACGACGACGTGGTGGTCGTCGACAAGCCGGTCGGGGTGGCGGCGCACCCGTCGCCGGGCTGGACCGGCCCCACGGTGGTCGGGGCGCTCGTGGCGGCCGGCTACCGGATCGCGACCTCCGGCGCAGCGGAGCGCCAGGGCATCGTGCACCGCCTCGACGTCGGCACGTCGGGCCTCATGGCCGTCGCCAAGAGCGAGGCGGCCTACACCGGCCTCAAGCGCGCGTTCAAGGAGCGCACGGTCGAGAAGGTCTACCACGCCCTCGCCCAGGGGCACCCCGAGCCGACCACGGGCACGATCGACGCTCCGATCGGCCGGCACCCCAGCGCCGACTACCGGTTCGCCGTCGTGGCGGACGGCAAGCACTCGGTCACCCACTACGAGGTGCTCGAGATGCTGCCCGCCGCGTCGCTGGTGGAGGTGCACCTCGAGACAGGTCGCACGCACCAGATCCGGGTGCACTTCCAGGCGGTGCGCCACCCGCTGGTGGGCGACCTCACCTACGGCGCCGATCCCGTCCTCGCGTCGAAGGTCGGGCTCCGGCGGCAGTGGCTGCACGCCGTCCGGCTGGGGTTCGAGCACCCGCTCACGGGCCGCTGGGTAGAGGTCGGCAGCGAGTACCCGGACGACCTGGCGCACGCGCTCGAGGTCGTCCGCGGCGCGTACGCGTAGCCGCTGCTCTTGTCCTGCGACGCTCCACGCCCTAGCGTTCGTCGGGACGGGTGACACGAGTCACTCGCGACCTCGACGAGGAGGACGCATGGCAGCACACCCCGCGCCGGGCCACCCGGCGCCGGTACGTCCACGTCGGCACCGGCTCGCGCCGGTCGTCGCAGCAGGAGCAGCACTCGTGACGATCGTGGCCGGGACGTCCGGCGCCCAGGCAGCCCCGGCCCAGCGGATCGACCCGAGGCACCCGGACCTCGGCCCGAACGTCACGGTCTTCGGGCCCGAGACCCCGCAGTCCGAGATCCAGGCGACGATGGACGCGCTGCACGCGCGGCTGGTCGACGCCGAGATGACCACCGAGCGGCAGGCCGTGTACTTCCTGCCCGGTACCTACGGCTCGGCCGCCGACCCGTTGCAGGTCAACGTCGGCTACTACACCGAGGTCGCCGGCCTCGGCGCCTCGCCCGAGGACGTCACGATCGACGGGGCGGTCGAGGTGCGCAACCGCTGCCTCGGCGACGACGCGAACCCGAACTGCATCGCCCTCGTCAACTTCTGGCGGACGATCTCCAACCTCTCCCTCGACGTGGACACGGCGGGCCAGGGCGGCTGCGAGGCGACGGCGAACTTCTGGGCCGTGTCGCAGGCGGTCTCCATGCGGCGGCTCGACGTCCGCGGGCCGCTGTCGCTCATGGACTACTGCACCGCCGGCCCGCAGTACGCCAGCGGCGGCTTCATCGCCGACTCCCGGTTCGACAGCCCGGTGGTCAACGGCTCGCAGCAGCAGTGGCTCACGCGCAACAGCGAGCTGGGCGGCGGCTGGTCGAACGGCGTGTGGAACCAGGTCTTCTCGGGGGTCGAGGGGGCGCCGAGCGAGGCGGGCTTCCCGGCCCAGCCGTACACTGTGCTGGGCGAGACCCCGACGAGCCGGGAGAAGCCCTACCTGTTCGTCGACGACCAGGGCCGGTACAACGTGCGGGTCCCGGCGGCGCAGCACGACAGCAGCGGCGTGTCCTGGTCCGACGGGACCACGCCCGGCCGGACCGTGCCGATCACCGACTTCTACATCGCGCGCCCGGGCGACTCGGCGACGCGGATCAACGCCGAGCTCGCGCGCGGCAAGAACCTGCTGCTCACGCCGGGCGTCTACGACGTGGACCGCAGCCTCCGGGTGATGCGCGCCGACACCGTCGTGCTCGGCATGGGGCACGCGACGCTGACGTCGGTCGACGGGGCGGTGCCGCTGGAGGTCGGGGACGTCCCGGGGGCGGTCGTCGCAGGGGTGACGATCGACGCGGGCCCCGAGCGGTCGCCCGCGCTCCTGCGGGTCGGCAAGGCGCACGGCAACAACCACCGCTCGGACGCCACGAACCCCGTCACCCTCTCGGACGTCTACTTCCGCGTGGGCGGCCCGCACGTCGGGCGCACGGACGTCGCGCTCGAGGTGAACGCGGACGACGTGCTGATCGACCACACCTGGGTCTGGCGCGCGGACCACGGCGTGGAAGGGTTCGCCACCGACGGCTCGGCGGGGGTCAACGGCGACACCGAGCGGTGGCGCACCAACACGGCCCGCAACGGCGTCGTCGTCAACGGCGACCGGGTGACCGCGACCGGCCTGTTCGTCGAGCACTTCCAGGAGCACAACACGGTCTGGAACGGCGAGGACGGCACGGTGGTGCTGTACCAGAACGAGCTGCCCTACGACCCGCCCACGCAGGCCGACTGGACCCAGCCGGACGGGACGCTCGGCTGGGCCGGGTACAAGGTCGGTGACGACGTCCGCCGGCACCGGCTCTTCGGCGGCGGGGTGTACGTGTTCAACCAGAACAACCCCGCGATCGTGACCGAGGATGGGTTCTCGGTGCCGGAGCGGCCGGGTGTCCGGCTGCACCACCTCATGACGGTCAACCTCAGTGCCGGCACCATCGACCACGTCGTCAACGGCGAGGGCGACGCGGTGCCGCCGTCGACCTCCGGCTCGCCGGAGTACCTGGCCGACTACCCGGCACCCTGACGCAGGGACCGCCGCCTGCGGTCGCACGGCCCTGGTGGTCGTGCGACCGCAGGGTCAGGCCGAGCCGCGGACGACCACGCGAGCGGGGTCGTGCGGCCACGGCGGTGCCACGACGCCGTCCAGCGCCGCGAGCACGCTCGCGGCGAGGTGGTCCGACTGCGGCCCCACCGGCTGGGCGACGGTGGTGAGCGGAGGGGAGGCGACCCGCCCGGCGGGTGCGTCGTCCACCCCGATCACCGCGAGCCGGCCGGGGACCGTGAGCCCCGCCTCGCGTGCCCCCGCCACCACCGCCAGCGCCAGGTCGTCGTTGTACGCCACGACGCCCGTGACGCCCTGGCCGTGCCAGTCCCGCACGGCGCGGGTGGCGGCCTCGTCCGGGCGCACGACCGTGCGCAGGGGCGGGCGGAGACCGCGGCGCGCGCACGCGTCGCGCGCGCCGGCGACGCGGAGGTCGGCGAACCGGCTCAGCCGCGCGTCGTCGGTCGTGGCGACCGCGAGGCGCTCGTGCCCGGCGGCGGCCAGGTGGTCCACCTGCAGCGCCGCGATGCCGCGCTGCGAGCGGTCGAACGCGTCGTCGTCGGCAGGCTGGGCGGCGCCGACCACCTGGATGCCGGCGCGCTCCATCGCCGCCACGTCCGCGGCGGAGAAGGGGGCGAGGCCGACCACCGCCCGGGGCGTCACCGCCCGCCACAGGTCGGCGAGGTCGCGCGAGCCCCGGTGGTGGTGCACGAGGACGAAGAGCCCGCGGGCGGCGAGGACGTCGGTGAGGTGGTCGAGCACGGAGTCCACGACCGGGCCTGTCGGCCAGTCCGGCAGCACGCAGACCACGAGGTCGCTGCGGCCACGCCGGAGGGTGCGGGCCGCGGCGGACGGGGCGTACCCCAGGCGGGCGGCCGCGGCATGGATGCGCGCGCGCGTCGCCTCGGAGACCGAGGCTCCCGGAGTGTCGTTGAGCACGTAGCTGACGGTGGTCCTGGACACCCCGGCCGCGCGCGCGACGTCGGAGCTGGTCACTCCCGGCACTGGGCCTCCTCGCGGTGTCGGCGGTCGCCAGCACTGTATCGGGGGTCGCCCGGGAGTCGTCACCGGGACGTCGGTGGGGCGACCTAGACTCGCGGCATGCCCGACGCAGGATCCCCCACCGTTCAGCCGACCGGCACCTCCGAGGACGACTTCGTCCATCTCCACGTGCACACCGAGTACTCGATGCTCGACGGCGCGGCGCGGATGAACGACCTGTTCAGCGAGGTGTCGCGCCTGGGCCAGAAGGCCATCGCCATCACCGACCACGGGTACCTGTTCGGCGCGTTCGACTTCTGGAGCACGGCGCAGAAGCACGGGGTGAAGCCGATCATCGGCGTCGAGGCGTACGTCACGCCGGGCACCAGCCGCCACGACCGCACCAAGGTCCTGTGGGGCGAGCAGCACCAGCGGCGCGACGACGTCTCTGCGGGCGGCGCGTACACGCACATGACCCTCTGGGCGCGGGACAACGAGGGCATGCACAACCTGTTCCGCGCGTCGTCCCTGGCGTCGCTGGACGGGCAGATGGGCAAGTGGCCGCGCATGGACCGCGAGCTGCTCGAGACCTACGGCAAGGGCCTCATGGGCACGTCGGGCTGCCCCTCGGGCGAGGTGCAGACGCGCCTGCGGCTCGGCCAGTGGGACGAGGCGGTGCGCGCGGCGGGCGAGCTGCAGGACATCCTCGGCAAGGAGAACTTCTTCGTCGAGCTCATGGACCACGGGATCGACATCGAGTCCCGCACCTTCAAGGACCTCCTGCGCCTCGCCGAGCACATCGACGCGCCGCTCGTGGCCACCAACGACCTGCACTACACCAAGCAGGAGGACGCCCACTCGCACGAGGTGCTGCTCGCGGTGAACTCCGGGTCGACGCTCGACGAGCCGACCTACGACCAGGGCGGCAGCCGGTTCGCCTTCAGCGGGGACAGCTTCTACGTGCGCTCGGGCGCGGAGATGCGCCGCCTGTTCGCGGAGCTCCCGCAGGCGATCGACAACACGCTGCTCATCGCGGAGCGCTGCGAGGTCTCGTTCGACACCAAGGCGAACTACATGCCGCGCTTCCCGGTGCCCGAGGGCGAGGACGAGATCAGCTGGTTCGTCAAGGAGGTCGAGGCCGGGCTGCGCCGTCGCTACCCGGACGGCATCCCGGACGACGTGCGCAAGCAGGCGAACTACGAGGTCGAGGTCATCATCCAGATGGGCTTCCCGGGGTACTTCCTCGTGGTGGCCGACTTCATCAACTGGGCCAAGGACCAGGGCATCCGCGTAGGGCCCGGCCGAGGCTCCGCGGCCGGTTCGATGGTGTCGTACGTCATGGGCATCACCGAGCTCGACCCCCTCAAGCACGGCCTGATCTTCGAGCGCTTCCTCAACCCGGAGCGCATCTCGATGCCCGACGTCGACGTGGACTTCGACGAGCGCCGGCGCGCCGAGGTGATCCGGTACGTCACCGAGAAGTACGGCGACGACCGGGTGGCGATGATCGTCACCTACGGCTCGATCAAGGCGAAGCAGGCGCTCAAGGACGGCTCGCGCGTCCTGGGCTTCCCCTTCGCGATGGGGGAGAAGCTCACCAAGGCGATGCCGCCCGCCGTGATGGGCAAGGACATCCCGCTCTCGGGGATCTTCGACCCCCAGCACGAGCGGTACGCCGAGGCCGCCGAGTTCCGCGCGGTGCACGACGCCGACCCCGAGGCGCAGCGCGTCGTCGAGACGGCGCGCGGCATCGAGGGGCTGAAGCGCCAGTGGGGCGTGCACGCCGCGGGCGTCATCATGTCGAGCCACCCGCTGATCGACATCATCCCCATCATGCGGCGCCCGCAGGACGGGGCGGTCATCACGCAGTTCGACTACCCGACGTCCGAGGGCCTCGGTCTCATCAAGATGGACTTCCTCGGCCTGCGCAACCTGACGATCCTCGACGACGCGCTCGAGAACATCGTCATGAACGGCAAGGACCCGGTCGCGATCGAGACGGTCGAGCTGGACGACAAGGCCACCTACGACCTGCTGGCCCGCGGCGACACGCTCGGCGTGTTCCAGCTCGACGGTGGCGCGATGCGCTCGCTGCTGCGCCAGATGCGGCCCGACAACTTCGAGGACGTCTCCGCCGTCATCGCCCTGTACCGGCCAGGCCCGATGGGCATGAACTCGCACATCAACTACGCCCTGCGCAAGAACGGGCTGCAGAAGATCGAGCCGATCCATCCCGAGCTCGAGGAGCCGCTCAGCGAGGTGCTGGGGGAGACCTACGGCCTCATCGTGTACCAGGAGCAGGTGCAGCGCGCCGCCCAGATCCTCGCCGGCTACTCGCTCGGCCAGGCCGACCTGCTCCGCCGCGCGATGGGCAAGAAGAAGAAGGAGATCCTCGACAAGGAGTTCGTCCCGTTCGAGGCGGGCATGAAGGAGCGCGGGTACTCCAAGCCGGCGATCCAGGCCGTCTGGGACACCCTCGTCCCCTTCGCCGGCTACGCGTTCAACAAGGCGCACTCGGCCGGCTACGGCGTCGTCTCCTACTGGACGGCCTACCTCAAGGCGAACTACCCGACCGAGTACATGGCCGGCCTGCTCCAGAGCGTGCGGGACGACAAGGACAAGATGGCGCTCTACCTGGGCGAGTGCCGTCGCATGCACATCACGGTCCTGCCGCCGGACGTCAACGACTCCGCCGCCAAGTTCACCGCCGTCGGGAACGACATCCGGTTCGGGCTCACGGCGATCCGGAACGTCGGTGCGAACGTGGTGGACGCGATCATCGCCGCGCGCGAGGAGAAGGGGGCGTTCACCTCGTTCACCGACTTCCTCGACAAGGTGCCCGCGGTCGTCTGCAACAAGCGGACCATCGAGTCGCTCATCAAGGCGGGCGCGTTCGACTCCCTGGGCCACCCGCGCCGTGCCCTGCTCGTGGTGCACGAGCAGGCGGTGGACTCGGTGATCTCGGTGAAGCGCAAGGAGGCCGAGGGCCAGTTCGACCTCTTCGCCGGCTTCGGTGGCGCGGACGAGGACGCGGCGATGACGTTCGCCGTCGACGTCCCGGACCTGCCGGACTGGGACAAGAAGCAGCGGCTCGCGTTCGAGCGGGAGATGCTCGGCCTGTACGTGTCGGACCACCCGCTGTCCGGGCTGGAGCACGTCCTCGCCCGCGCGGCGGACACGTCGATCGCCGCGCTCATGGCCGACGAAGGGCGCCAGGACGGGTCCACGGTCACGGTCGCGGGCCTGCTCACGAGCGTGCAGCGCAAGATGAGCAAGAACGGCAACCCGTGGGCGGCGGTCACCGTCGAGGACCTCGAGGGCGCCGTCGAGGTGATGTTCTTCGGGGAGACCTACCTGGCCTACTCGACGATCCTCGCCGAGGACCAGGTCGTGACGCTGCGCGGGCGTGTCCGGCGCCGGGACGACCAGATGCAGCTGCAGGCCATGGAGGTGTCGCTGCCGGACACGTCCGCCGTCGCCGACGCGCCCGTGCTGGTAACCGTGCCGCACACGCGGTGCGTGGAGCCGGTCATGGTGCGCCTGCGCGAGGTGCTCGCGACGCACCCGGGGTCGGCAGAGGTGCACGTGAGCGTCGCCGAGCCCGGCAAGCGCACGGTCGTGCGCGCGGCCGACACCCTGCGGGTCGAGAAGTCGCCCGCGCTGTTCGGGGACCTCAAGGCCCTCCTCGGCCCGAGCTGCCTCTCATGACCGGGACGCCGGGCACGGCCGTCGAGGGGCCCGACGACGGTTCCGCGGACCACCGCTTCCGCGTGGTCCCCGCGGCGTACCTCTACCTGCGCCGCGAGGGCCAGGTGCTGCTGCAGCTGCGGCAGGGCACCGGCTTCATGGACGGGTACTGGGCCGCCGCTGCCGCGGGGCACGTCGAGGCAGGGGAGTCCGTGCACGAGGCGGCCGTGCGGGAGGCGCGCGAGGAGCTCGGCGTCGTCGTCGAGGCCGCGGACCTGGTGCCGGTCACGGCCATGCACCGCGGCCAGCCCGGAGGGCCGGCCCTGGAGCAGCGGGTCGACTTCTTCTTCAGCGCGACCCGGTGGACGGGCGGCCCCGCGATCCGGGAGCCCGCGAAGGCCGGCGACCTGCGGTGGTTCCCGTTCGTCGCCCTGCCCGAGCGGGTGGTGCCGCACGAGCTGGTGGTCCTGCGCGCGCTGCACGACGAGGGCAGGCACGGCACCCGGGTGCCGCCGATCCTCAGCTCCGGCTTCTGACGCGGGCGGGGCTCGCCCGCGCGCGCCGTAGGCTCGGGGGCGTGTTCCGCCTCAACCCCGAGCAGCTGGTGTTCGTCACCGAGCGCCACCTCGCCACCCTGACCACCCTCCGCGCCGACGGCAGCCCCCACGTCGTGCCCGTCGCCTTCACCTGGGACGCCGACGCGGGCGTGGCGAGGACCACGGCGCGCCGGACCTCGGTCAAGGTCGTCAACGCCCGCCGTGCCGGCGCCGACGGCGCACGGCCGCGGGCGGCGCTGTGCCAGGTCGACGGCGGCCGGTGGCTGACCCTGGAGGGCACCGTCGAGGTGAGCGAGGACCCGGCCGAGATCGCGGACGCGGTCGCACGCTACGCGAAGCGGTACCGGCCCCTGGAGCACGACCCGGCCCGGGTGGTGCTGCGCCTGACGCCCGACCGCGCGATGGCGTCGACCTACATGGCCTGAGACGTCCTGAGCGAGCGTCTGGTCAGGCGGGCGGCTGGCCGGGCGAGCGTCTGGTCAGGCGACGACGGCCGACTCGTCGCCCTCGGGCAGGGAGACGGTCACCACGTCGCCACGGACGAGCTGTCGCCCGCGCCGCGTCTCGACGTCGCCGTTGACCTGCACCTCGCCGTCCGCCACGAGGTCGCGGGCGTGCGTGCCGGACTCCGCGAGGCCGGCGAGCTTGAGGAACTGGCCGAGGCGGATGATGTCGTCGCGGATGGGGACGTCGGTGGCGGCGGTCATGCGTCCATTCTCCGACAAAAGGCTCCGGCGTCCGACCCGCGCTGCCTAGACTGGCCGGGTGATCCGACGCATCGACCTCCGTGGTCAGGAGCTGTCTCGCACCGAGCTGCTCGGGGTGCTGCCGCGCCCCGAGATCGGGGTGGACCAGGCGACCGCGGCCGTGGCCCCGATCCTCGCCGACGTCCGGGCCCGTGGCGCTGCCGCGCTGCGTGACCTGGCCGAGCAGTTCGACGGGGTGCGTCCTGAGCATCTGCGCGTCCCGGCGGCGGCACTGACGAACGCGCTCGACACGCTCGACCCCGTGGTGCGGGCCGGCCTCGAGGAGGCGATCCGGCGGGTCCGCACGGTGCACGCCGCCCAGGTGCCCACCGAGCACGCGACGCAGCTCGCCCCCGGCGCGGTCGTGCGCCAGCGCTGGATCCCCGTGCAGCGGGTCGGCCTGTACGTGCCCGGCGGGCTCGCCGTCTACCCGTCGTCCGTGATCATGAACGCCGTCGCGGCGCAGGAGGCCGGCGTGCCCGGCCTGGCCGTCGCCTCACCGCCCCAGAAGGACGCCGGCGGGCTGCCGCACCCGACGATCCTCGCCGCGTGCGCGCTGCTCGGCGTCGACGAGGTGTACGGGGTGGGCGGCGCGCAGGCCGTGGGCATGTTCGCGTACGGCGCGGCCGGCTCCGCACCGCAGGACGGTCCCGTCCTGTGCGAGCCGGTCGACGTCGTGACCGGGCCGGGCAACGTGTACGTCGCGGCGGCCAAGCGGCTCGTGCGCGGCGTCGTCGGCATCGACGCGGAGGCGGGCCCCACCGAGATCGCGGTGCTGGCCGACGCGACCGCCGACCCGGGGCACGTCGCCCTCGACCTCATCAGCCAGGCCGAGCACGACCCGATGGCGGCCTCCGTGCTGGTGACGCCGTCCGTCGAGCTGGCGGGTGCCGTCGAGGCCCGGCTGAGCGACCTGGTCGGTTCCACCAAGCACTCCGCGCGCGTCATGCAGGCCCTGAGCGGTCCGCAGTCCGCCGTCGTGCTGGTCGACGACCTGGACCACGGGCTCGCGGTCGTGGACGCGTACGGTGCCGAGCACCTGGAGATCCAGACCCAGGACGCCCCGACCCTCGCGAACCGCGTGCGCTCCGCGGGCGCGATCTTCGTGGGCCCGTGGTCGCCGGTCTCCCTCGGCGACTACATGGCGGGCAGCAACCACGTGCTGCCCACCGGCGGGTCGGCGCACTTCTCCAGCGGGCTCGGGGTGCACGCGTACCTGCGGTCCGTCCAGGTCGTGGAGTACACCCGGGACGCGCTCGAGGAGCTCGCGGACCGGATCGTCGCCGTCGCCAACGACGAGGACCTGCCCGCGCACGGCGAGGCCGTGCGCGGCCGCTTCCTCTGAGCTCCGGGCGCCAGTCGCGCGCCAGGGGTCTTGCCGCTCTGGCGTGTCCTGCGCCGAGGGCAAATAGTGTGCCAAGCGCGACTGGCACATCGCGTCGGAGGCACGTGCGAGCATGGACGCCATGCCCGCCCCGCCGCCCCGCCTCGACCCCGTCGTGGTCGGCGGCATCGTGGGGAGCGCCGCGTTCCGCCGTGCCCAGGGCTACGAGCGGGCCGGCATGGTCGGCACGTGGCGCTGGGACGCGGACGCGCTCGTCCTGACCTCCCAGGTCACGGGGAGCGGCCCGCAGCCCTACACCTGCCGCGTCACGTTCGACGTGGGCGCCGACGGCCGGTACGCGTACCGGGCCGCGACGTGCAGCTGCCCCGTGCGTGAGGACTGCAAGCACGTGGCGGCCACGCTGCTGCACGTCGGGCAGCAGGCGGGTGCGACGGACGTCGGTGGCCACGCCGCGGACGAGGGGACGACGTCGACCGGCTGGCGCGGTCGGCTCGCGGCGGTGACCGGGAGCGCACGGGGCCCGGCCGCGGGGACGGCGTCCGACGGTGCGACCGGCGGAGTGCTGCCGGTGGCGCTGCGCTTCCGGCTCGACGAGGCGTTCGGCGACCTGCCGCCGCAGCTGTCGGTGCGCCCGGTGGTGCGTGGTCGCACCGGGTGGAAGGTGGCGCCCGAGGCGAGCTGGGAGGCGCTTGCCACCGGGCTCTACGCCTTCGCCGACGTGCGGGCCACGCCGGCCCCGCAGGTCCGGCGCTGGTTCGCCGACCTGGGTTCCGCCCTCGCCGACGGCGGGTTCGGCCGCGGCCGGCTGGCGTGGCGGCCGCTCGCCGCGGGGGGACGCGGCCTGTGGGCCCTGCTCGCCGAGGCGGCGGACCTCGAGATCCCGCTGGTCGCGCACGGCGCGCGCGACGAGGTGCGCCTGGCGGGCACGGCCGAACTCCGGCTCGTGGTCGGGTCCGGCGACGACGGGGTGCGCCTCGACCCGGTGGTCGCCTTCGACGGCGCGGACGCGCCCGCAGGCTCTGCCCTCGGGACGG
This sequence comes from Isoptericola sp. NPDC057191, assembly GCF_042670225.1. Lineage (NCBI taxonomy): Bacteria > Bacillati > Actinomycetota > Actinomycetes > Micrococcales > Promicromonosporaceae > Isoptericola > Isoptericola sp. NPDC057191. The sequence continues at coordinate 26,564 of NZ_JBHUWC010000013.1, forward strand.
TCGGCGACACCGGCGTGTACGCCGTCGAGACCGAGGGGCGGCGCACGGTGCTCCGCCTCGGGCCCACCGCGCGCCGCCTCTCCGACGCGGCCCGCGAGCTCGTCGTCGTCGGCCGGGTCGACGTCCCGCGCGACGACGTGGCCGAGCTGTTCGCCGAGCACCTGCCGGTGCTGCGGCGCGCGGTCCGCGTGCTCTCCGACGGTTCGGTGACGCTGCCCGACCCGCCGCGCCCGGTGCTCGTCGCCGAGGTGGGCTTCGCGTCGCCGGAGCACGCGCGGCTCGCGTGGTGCTACGAGTACCCCGCGCCAGGCGGGTCGCCGCGGCGCGTCCCGCTCGAAGGAGCCGCCGCCGACCCGTTGCGGGCCCCGGACGCCGAGGCCGAGATGCGGGCCAAGGCGCAGGCCGCCGTCCGCGGCGTGCCGGGCTTCGAGCGGTTCGACCTCGCGGCCCGGACGGAGCTGAAGGGGCTGGACGCCCTCGACCTCGCGCACGGGGTGCTGCCCGCCCTCGCGGCCACGGGCGACGTGCGGGTCGAGGCCACCGACGTGCCGCACTACCTGCATCTCGACGCCGCCCCGCGGGTGGTCGTCTCCGGGGCCCCGTCAGGGGACTCCGACTGGCTCGACCTCGGCGTCTCCGTCACCGTGGCAGGCAAGGAGCTCCCGTTTGCGCGCCTGTTCACCGCCCTCACGCGCGGCGACAAGCGGCTCCTGCTCGTGGACGGCTCGTGGCTCCGGCTCGACCAGCCGGTCCTGGGGCGGCTGCGCGACCTGATCGCCGAGGCCACGGAGCTGAGCGACCGACCGGGCAAGGCGCGGGTCAGCCGCTACGACGCGCACCTGTGGGGCGAGCTCGAGGACGTCGCGGACGTCGTGGAGGCCGCGGCGACGTGGCGGCGGTCGCTGGCGGGGCTGCGGTCGTTCGCCGCGGGGGAGACGGTGGCTGAGCCGGTCGACGTCCCCGTGGGGGTCCGTGCCGACCTGCGCCCGTACCAGCGGGAGGCGTTCGAGTGGCTGGCGTTCCTGTGGAGCCACGGGCTCGGCGGCATCCTGGCCGACGACATGGGGCTCGGCAAGACGGTCGAAGCCCTCACGTTCCTCGCGCACGCCCGCGCCACCGCGCCTGACGCGCCGCCGTTCGTCGTCGTCGCGCCCGCCTCCGTGGTGGGGAACTGGGTGGACGAGGCAGCACGCTTCACGCCCGGGCTACGGGTGGCGTCGATGCCGGCGACAGGGCGCACGCTGGGCAGCGGGGTCGCGGAGCTCGCGGCGGGGGCCGACGTGCTGGTCACGTCCTACGCCGTCTTCCGCCTCGAGTTCGACGCGTTCGACGCGCTCGGTTGGAGCGGCCTGATCCTGGACGAGGCCCAGGTGGCGAAGAACCCGCGGACGAGGGCGCACGAGACCGCGCGGCTCCTCGACGCACCGTTCAAGCTCGCGATCACCGGCACGCCCCTGGAGAACAACCTGCTCGAGCTCTGGGCGTTGCTGGCCGTCGTCGCGCCGGGCCTCTACCCGTCGATGCACCGCTTCCGCGCCGAGACGGCGCGGCTCGTCGACGCCGCGGCCACCGACGACGACCCGCAGGTGGTGGCGGCAGGCAACCGCGCCCTGGCCCGCCTCAAGCGCCGGATCCGTCCCCTCGTGCTGCGTCGCACCAAGGAGCAGGTGGCGCCCGAGCTGCCCGAGCGGCAGGAGCGCGTCCTGCGCGTGCCGCTCACCCCGGACCACCGCAAGGTCTACGACACCCACCTGCAGCGGGAGCGGCAGCGGCTCCTCGGCCTGCTGGAGGACTTCGAGGCCAACCGGGTGGCCATCTTCCGCTCGCTGACCACCCTGCGCCGCCTCGCGCTCGACGCGTCGCTGCTCGACGGCGCGTACGCGGGCGTGGGCTCCGCGAAGCTGGACGTGGTGACCGACGAGCTGGTCGAGATCGCCGCGGAGGGCCACCGCGCCCTCGTGTTCTCGCAGTTCACGTCGTTCCTGCGCCGGGTGGAGGCGCGGTGCGCGGAGGCGGGGCTGGCCGTCGCCTACCTCGACGGGGCCACCCGCCGCCGCGCGGACGTCATCCGCGGCTGGAAGGAGGGGGACGCACCGGCGTTCCTCATCAGCCTCAAGGCGGGTGGGGTGGGGCTCAACCTCACCGAGGCGGACTACGTCTACCTGCTGGACCCGTGGTGGAACCCCGCGGCCGAGGCGCAGGCGGTGGACCGCACCCACCGCATCGGGCAGACCCGGCACGTCGCTGTCACCCGCCTCGTGGCGCAGGACACCATCGAGGAGAAGGTGATGGCGCTGGCGCGCCGCAAGGCCGCGCTGTTCGACGCGGTGCTGGACGACGAGGGGGGCGCGTTCTCCCGCTCGCTCGCGGCCGACGACGTGCGCGGGCTGCTGGAGCCGTAGGCCGGACGGGGCCCCCGCCCGGCACGCCCCAGGCACGACGAAGCCCCCGGGGCCGGCGGCGGGTGCCACCGGCCCCGAGGGCCTTGCTGGTCGAGCCGTACGGCTCAGCCGTCCGCGTCAGTTCGCGGGGGCCGTGCCCTTCTCCCAGCCCACGTTCTCCACCGGCTGCAGGCCGAAGAGGTCGAGACCGGTGTAGGTCTCGGGCGTGAGGTTGGCGAGACCCTTCGTGGCCATGGAGATCCACGGGCCGTTGTACAGCGGCAGGATGCCCCAGGTCTCGGAGATGATCTCCGACTCGAGCTTCATGCCCGCCTCGGTCTGCTCCTCAGCCGTCGGCAGGGACGACACCTGGTCCGCGATCTTCTTGTCGATCGCCTTGGTGCCGGTCGACGACAGGTTCAGGCCCGAGTCCGAGCAGTACAGCTGGCACATGTACGCCACGCCGTACGGGTCGCTCGACGAGAAGCCGAGGATGACGAGGTCCCAGTCCTTGGTGGACAGCACGGTCGAGAAGTCGCTCGCGGGGCGCTTGTCGATGTCGAGCTTGAAGCCGATCGCGGCGAGCTGCTGCTGGACGACCTTGGCGCGGGCCTCGGTGATCGGCTCGTCGCCGAAGATGGGCAGACGGCCCTCGAACTTCACGCCGTCCTTCTCGCGGACGTCGCCGTTCTTGGTCCAGCCGGCCTCGTCGAGGAGCGTGTTGGCCGCGTCGACGTCGTACTTGTAGCCCGCGGCAGCGAGCGCGTCGACGTAGCCCTCCTGGAACGGGAACAGGTTCAGCGAGCCGGCGTCGGGCTCGGTGTAGTTGAGGCCGTTCCAGACGACCTCCTTGATCTGGTCGCGGTTGATGGCCTTGAAGAGGGCCTCGCGGACCTTGACGTCCTTGAACTGCGGACGCTCGGCGTTCAGCTCGAGGAGGTTCGTCGACGTGCGCTGCGCGCGGTACGTCTCGGCGTTGTCGACGTCCTTGAGCTGCTCGAGGTTGTCGGCCGACAGGTTGTCGACGTAGTTGACCTCACCGTTCTGGAAGCCGTTCACCGCGGCGGTGGGCTCGAGCACGCGGAACGTGACCTTGTCGAGCATGGGCTTGTCGCCCCACCACTTGTCGTTCGGCACGAACGAGACGACGCCGCCGTTGAGGTCGAACTCGTCGATCTTGTACGGGCCGGCACCCCAGTCGGCGTGCGCGTCCTCGAGGTAGCCCTCGTTGAACACCTTCGGCGAGTTCACGGCCGGGTTCATGATGTGCCAGAACAGACCGTCGGTCCAGGGGAACTCGGTCTTGAAGGTGACGACCGCCTGGCGCTCGTCCTCGCCCTGCTTGACAGACTCGATCTGCGAGTAGCCGTCGGTCGAGCTGGGGACGTAGCCCTCCTCGGTCGACCGGTTGGCCTTCCAGAGCTCCTCGTAGGACTTCCAGGTGATCGGGCTGCCGTCGTTCCAGACCGCCTTGGGGTTGATCGTGTAGGTCACGACGGTCTTGCCGTCCTTGACCTCGGTGGTCCAGTCGGAGAGGTAGTTCGGGTTGGCCGAGGCCTCGCCCTCCGGGGACATGAGGATCATCTGCGGGTTGTACCACTCCCAGATGCGGGCGGTGTCGACCGACCCGTCGGAGTGGTTCGGGTTCATCTGCGGGGTGATCTCCGTCAGCGGGAAGGTCACCTCGCCGCCCTGCTCGAGCTTCTCGCGCGGCTGCGGGTTGTAGTCCGCGCCCTCGATGGTCTGGGCCGAGGCGGACGGCTTGGCGCCGCCGTCGTCGTTGCTCCCGCCGCCGCAGGCGGTGAGGGCCAGGGCCAGCACGCCGGCGACGGCGACGCTGCCGGCCAGTCTCTTCTGCAGCCTCATGGGTGCTCCTTTCGCGCCTGGTAGGCGCTCACTCGATGGTTGGAGTTGATGGGTGAGGAAAGCTTCGTCAGCGGTGGTGGCAGGCGTTCACGTGCACGCCCGTACGGCCGCTGAGGACAGGGACCTTCGTCTCGCACACGGCCCGCTCCGGGGCGTCGAGGGTCTGGTACAGGGGGCACCTGGAGACGAAGGGGCACCCTGTGATGGTGTCGGTCGGGCTGGGAAGGTCGCCCTTGAGCACGATGTGCTCGCGGCCGCGCTCCTTCACCGGGTCCGGCACCGGGATCGCCGACAGCAGCGCTCGGGTGTACGGGTGCTGCGGGTCGTCGAAGACCGCGTCGACCTCGCCGTGCTCGACGAAGCTGCCGAGGTACATCACGGCGACGCGGTCGGCGATGTGCCGCACGACCGACAGGTCGTGCGCGACGAAGAGGTAGGACAGGCCCAGGCGCACCTTGAGCTCGTCGAGCAGGTTGATGACGCCCGCCTGCACCGACACGTCGAGCGCGGACACCGGCTCGTCGAGGACCACCAGCTTCGGGTTGGTCGCCAGAGCGCGTGCGATGCCGATGCGCTGGCGCTGCCCGCCGGAGAACGCCGCCGGGAAGCGGTCGCTGTGCGCCGGGTCGAGGCCGACGAGGTCCATGAGCTCGTCGACCCGCGGCCCGACCTCAGCGGTCGGGGTGCCCACGGTGCGCAGGGGCTCGGCGATGACGTCGAAGACCGTCATGCGCGGGTCGAGCGAGCCGACCGGGTCCTGGAAGACGATCTGCACGTCGCGGCGCAGCTGACGCTCGGCGCGGCCACCCTTGATGTCGGCGACGCTGGTGCCGACGATCCGGATGTCGCCGTCGTCCTGCGCGGCGAAGTCCATGATCTGCAGCAGCGTCGTGGTCTTGCCCGACCCGGACTCGCCGACGATCGCCATCGTCTCGCCCTCGCGGACGTCGAAGCTGACGCCCTTGACGGCGTGCACCTCGCCGACCTTCTTCTTGCGGAACGAGCCCTTGAGGAGCGGGAACGTCTTCGTGAGGTTCTCGACCTCGAGCGTGGGCGCACGCAGGTCGCGGGGCACCCTCTCGAGGGTCGAGGAGGGGATCTCGGGGACCGGGTAGACCGGCTCGTCCCCGATGCGGCCGGCACGGATCTCCTCCGCGCGGATGCACGCGGCACGGTGGTCCGGTGCGCCGCCGACGGGCAGGAGCTCGGGCTCGGAGGTGAGGCACGCGTCCTGCACGATCGGGCACCGCGCGGCGAAAGGGCACGCGTCGGGGAGGTCGACCAGCAGCGGGGGGCTGCCCTTGATGGGCACGAGCGGCTGGTCCACCGACTTGTCGACCCGGGGGATCGCCCCGAGCAGGCCGATCGAGTAGGGCATGCGGGTGTCCGCGAACAGCGTCTCGACCGGGGCCTTCTCGATCGCGCGACCGGCGTACATGACGACCACGTCGTCCGCGATGTTGGCCACCACGCCCATGTCGTGCGTGATCATCATGACCGCGGCACCGGTCTCGCGCTGCGCCGTCTTGATGAGGTCGAGGATCTGGGCCTGGATCGTGACGTCGAGGGCCGTCGTCGGCTCGTCCGCGATGATCAGCCTCGGGTTGTTCGCCATCGCGATGGCGATGACCACGCGCTGGCGCATGCCGCCCGAGAACTCGTGCGGGAACGACTTCACGCGCTCCTGGGGCCGGGGGATCCCGACGAGGCCGAGCAGCTCGACGGCGCGGTCCCAGGCCGCGCGGCGCGACATCCGGGGGTTGTGGACCGTGAGTGCCTCGACGATCTGGTCACCGACCGTGAACACCGGCGTCAGCGACGTCAGCGGGTCCTGGAAGATCATCGCGATGCCGTTGCCGCGGATCTTGGACATCTGCGCGTCGCTCTTGCCGAGCAGCTCCTCGCCCTCGAACTGCACCGAGCCGCCGATGCGGGCGTTCTCGTCGAGCAGGCCCATGACGGCGAGCGAGGTGACGGACTTGCCGGAGCCGGACTCGCCGACGATCCCGAGGGTGCGCCCCTCGGCGAGGTCGAACGAGACGCCGCGGACGGCGTCGACGCGCCCCGCCTCGGACGGGAAGCTGACGGTGAGGTCGCGGACGGAGAGTACGGGGGTGGTCATGCGCGGCCTCCCGCAGCGGAGGTGGGATCGAGGGCGTCGCGCAGGCCGTCGGCGACCAGCGCCATGGAGACGGTCAGCAGCGTCAGTGCGGCGGCGGGGAAGTAGAACATCCACGGCGCGCTCGAGATGCTGGAGGCGCCGATGCCGATGAGGGACCCGAGCGAGACGTCGGGGAGCTTCACGCCGAAGCCGAGGAAGGACAGCCCGGTCTCGGCCATGACGGCGCCGACCACGCCCAGCGTGAAGTTGATGACCAGCAGCGACCCGATGTTCGGGATCAGGTGGCGCAGCACGATCCGCAGCCCGGGCACGCCCATGTAGCGCGCGGCGTGGACGTACTCCCGCTCGCGCAGCGAGAGGGACAGCGTCCAGATGGTGCGGGCCTGGAAGAACCAGCTGACGAGGATCAGGACGAGGGCGATGACCTTCCAGTCGCCGCCGGAGTCGTTGGACATCATCGCGAGGAGCAGGAACGTCGGCGCCACCATCAGGAAGTGGATGATGAACAGCGCCACCCGCTCGATCCGGCCGCCGAAGTAGGCGGCCGCGGTGCCGATGACGGCCGACAGGATCGTCGTGCCCGTGGCCACGACGACCGCGATCAGCAGCGAGCGCTGCAGGCCCACGACGACCATCGCGTACAGGTCGTTCCCGGCGTTGTTGGTGCCGAACCAGTGCTCGGGGCTCGGCGGGTCGGACAGGGCGAGGAAGTCGAGCTCGACGTGGTCGTACTTCTGGAAGAACGTGCCGAACACCGCGAAGAGCACGAGCAGCACGAAGATGACCACGCCGCCGACCGCGGGACGGTTGCGGGCGAAGCGGCGGCTGTACAGCCGCCACTTCGACAGCCGCTTGCGCTCACCGGGCTCCGCGACGGGGGGAGCGACCTCGGTCTCGGCCAGAGGGTCGACCATGGAGGGATCGTTTGCCATGTCAGCTCACCCGCACTCGGGGATCGAGGACGACGACCGCGATGTCCGCGAGGATCGCGCCCACCGCGGTCATGACCGCGCCGAACGCCGCGACCGCGACCACACCGTTGATGTCGTTCTTCGAGATCGTCTCGATGAAGTACTGCCCCATGCCCTTCCAGGCGAAGATCGACTCGGTCAGCACGGCGCCCGTGAAGATGCCGGGGATCGAGAACGCGACCTGCGTCGTGACGGGGATCAGCGACGTGCGCAGGGCGTGCTTGCGGATCGCCTGCTGCTTGGTCAGGCCCTTGGCCCGCGCCATGCGCACGTAGTCGGACTTGATGTTGTCGAGCAGCAGGGAGCGCTGCAGGAAGTGGTACTGCGCGTACCCCACGATGATCAGCGCGATGGTGGGCAGCGTGAGGTGCTGGACGGTGTCGAGCAGGGTGGGAAAGAAGCCGCTCACCCCCGGGCTCGACGAGCCGGTGACGTAGAAGACCGTCGTGCCCACGGCGCCGTTGAAGGCGATCGCGAGCAGCACGAGCCCGAGCGCCGCGACCACGATCGGGATGTTCATCGTGATGATGGACGTGCCCTGCGCGATCCGGTCTCCGACGCGGTACTGGCGCGAGGCGCTGTAGACGCCCAGCGCGATGCCGATGAGCGTCAGCAGGATCGTCGCGCCGAGCATCAGCTCCGCGGAGACCCACATGCGGTAGGAGACCTGCTCGTTGACCGACTGCCCGGTGGGGCTGACTCCCCAGTCCCAGTGGAAGAGGATGCCGCTGAACCAGTTCCACCACCTCACGAGCAGCGGCGTCTGGTCGTCCAGGTTGCGCGGCTCGAGCAGGTTGTGGATCTGCTCCTCGCTGAGAGGGGGCCGCCTCCCGACGTAGTTGCTCCGGGGGTCGAGGTAGGCCCAGGCGAGGAAGTACGTGAGATTCGTGACGGCTACGACCATGAGCAACCAGCCCGTGGTGCGGCGCAGCAGATATCGGGTCAAAGTCGGAGGGGCTTTCTTCAGGAACGGTCGCGGTGCCGTGACATTACCGCCGTCCAGAGTGGCCTCCGACACATCTGGGCCGAGCGGCTCGGATCGTTACGGTTTCGTGCTCCAGGCGAACAATCCCGGAAACATGCGGAGCGGCCGGCGGGTCCTGCCCCTGGTGCTGGCCCGGAGCGGGTCCGGGGCGGTCCGCAGGTCCGCCTCGATCAGGTCGGGGGCGGTCTGACCTGCCCCGACGTCCTCAGCGCACGTCGGTGCAGTCAGCGCGCGTCAGCGCACGCCGAGGACGAACGGGTGCACGGCGGACGCGCCGGCCTGCCGCAGGAGCCGTGCGGCCACCGTGAGCGTCCACCCGGACTCCGTCCAGTCGTCGACGAGCAGCACCGAACGGCCGGGCAGGCCGCGCAGGGTCGCGTCGTTGAGCTCGAGCCGGAGCCGCCGGGCCACCCCGGCGAGCCGCATCGCGGAGTTCACGTCGTGCCGAGCCGGCTGCTCGGCGCCTGCCGCAGGGCCGACGGAGCCGATGAGGGGGACGCCGAGGTAGGCGGCGAGTCCGGACGCCAGGTGGTAGGTCAGCTGCGGTCGGGTGGTCGAGCGCACCGCCACGACCCCCTCGACCAGCGTCCGGCGCGCGCCCGCGGCGGCGGTCTCGCCGTCGCCCTCTACGCCCTCTACGCCCTCTACGCCCTCTCCGGCCGCGCCGGCCGCGCGGACGGCGTCCCAGTCGTCCAGCACGCGAGCCGCGGCGTGCCGCAGGGGCACCGGCACCTCGCCGTCGGGGGCGCCGGCCGCGAAGAGGTCGCGCAGCGGTCCGGACCAGCCCAGGCCGTCGAGGCGGGCGACGGCGCGCCCCGTCTCGGCGCGCTCGTCGGGCGCGATCTTGCCCTTGAGGTCGAGCCCGAGCGCGGCGAGGCCCGACGGCCACATCGCGCGGGGGCCGACCTCGACACCCGGCCGGTCCATGTCGGCACGCGCCGCGGCGACGGCCTCGGCGTCCGGGACGGCGGGCAGGGAGACACCGTCACACCGGTCGCAGCGGCCGCACGTCCACCCCGCGGGCAGCTCCGGGTCGTCCAGCTGGGCCCGCAGGTACGCCATGCGGCACCCGGTGGTCGCGACGTAGTCGACCATCGCCTGCTGCTCCGCCTGGCGCGTGGCCTCCACCCGGGCGTACCGCTCGGCGTCGTACGCCCACGGCGTGCCCGTGGCGACCCAGCCGCCCTGGACCCGGCGCACGGCGCCGTCGACGTCGAGCACCTTGAGCATCGTCTCCAGGCGCGAGCGCTTGAGGTCGACCTGGGTCTCCAGCGCGGCGGTGCTCTGCGCGCCGTCCGAGGCCGAGAGCGCCCCCAGGGTGGTGCGGACCTGTGCCTCCGCGGGGAACGCCTGGGACCCGAACCAGTCCCAGATGGCGCGGTCCTCCTGCCCGGGCAGCAGCACCACGACGGCGTCGTCGACGCCACGTCCCGCGCGGCCGACCTGCTGGTAGTACGCGATGGGCGACGACGGGGCACCGAGGTGGACGACGAAGGCGAGGTCGGGCTTGTCGAAGCCCATGCCGAGGGCCGACGTGGCGACGAGGGCCTTGACCCGGTTCTCCTTGAGGTCCTGCTCCAGCTGCTCCCGCTGCGTCGGGTCGGTGCGTCCGGTGTAGGCGGCGACCGCGAGCCCGGCCCCACGCAGCTGCTCGGCGACCTGCTCGGCGGCCGACACGGTGAGGCAGTACACGATCCCCGACCCGTCCACGTCCTGCAGGGCCTCGACGAGCCAGGCGACGCGCGTGGGCTGGTCCGGCAGCTCCAGGACGGCGAGGTGCAGCGACTCCCGGTCCAGCCCGCCGCGCAGCACCAGCACGTCGTCCGTGGTGCGCGCCTCGGCGCCCGCCTCGGCCTCGAGCTGCCCGCCACGTACCGCGAGCTGCTCCGCGACGTCGGACGTCACGCGTGCGTTGGCCGTGGCGGTGGTCGCGAGCACCGGGATGCCGGGCGGCAGGTCGGCGAGCAGGGTGCGGATGCGCCGGTAGTCCGGGCGGAAGTCGTGACCCCAGTCCGAGATGCAGTGCGCCTCGTCGATCACGACGAGTCCCGCGTCGGCCGCCAGCCGGGGGAGGACCTCGTCGCGGAACGCCGGGTTGTTGAGACGCTCGGGGGAGCAGAGCAGCACGTCCACCTCGCCCGCGGCGATCGAGGCGTGGACCTGGTCCCACTCCGTGACGTTCGACGAGTTGATCGTCACGGCACGGATCCCGGCCCGGGCGGCAGCCGCGATCTGGTCGCGCATGAGGGCCAGGAGCGGCGAGACGATGACGGTCGGTCCGGCCCCGCGGGAGCGCAGCAACGACGTGGCGACGAAGTACACCGCCGACTTGCCCCACCCGGTGCGCTGCACCACGAGCGCGCGCCTCCGGAAGGCGACCAGAGCCTCGATCGCGCGCCACTGGTCGTCGCGCAGGGTGGCGTCCTCGCGGCCGACCAGCGCACGGAGGGACTCCTCCGCCTGCTCCCGCAGCGTGCCCCCGCCCTCGCCCGCGCTGTCGAGCAGCCCGCGGAGCATCGCGAGCTTCGCGCGCTTGGCGGGGTCGGTGCCGGGCGGTCCCTCCTGAGGGCCGGCGGCCGGGACCGGCGCCGGTGATGGGACGGACGGGCGCGCCGGGGGAGCGGGTTCCGGCTCCGGAGCCAGGTCGTCCGGCGGCGGGGCGTCGTCGTCCGAGGGGGCGAACACGAGGTCGGCGTACGGGTCGTCGGGGTGGCTCACCCTCCCGATCGTAGGGTGCGCCGCCGACGGGCGACGGCAGCTCTCCACAGCCCGCGCGGCGGCTCGTCCTGGAGCGCGGTCAGCGCACGTACTCCCGCAGGAGCGCGACCGCCGACCCGACGACCGTGACCACCTCGGAGGCCGCCGCGAGGAGCTCGTTGGTCCCGGCGAACGTCTCGTTGACGCCGTAGAACCCGACCGTCGTCGAGAGGACGAACGCGAGCAGGGTGAGGCCGCCGAACCCGATCCCGCCGACCAGGGGCAGCCAGTGCCGCCAGATCACCAGCGCCGCGGCGAGCACGACGCCGGCCACGGCGTTGAGCAGGAAGAGAGGGCCGACGACGGCGATCGTGTCGTAGCCGTCGAGGTACAGCAGCACGTGGATCACCGCGGACACCAGGGCTCCCGCGGCGGCCACGGCGCGCCACACCCGCGCGAAGGGGCCGCCGGGCGGTCCCCCGGCCCGTGGCCGCGGTGGCACTGCGCTGGGCGTGGAGTCCATGATGATGATGCTCCCACTCCTCGGGCCCGCCGTCTCCGGAGCGGACGCGTATGCCGACAGGCCCCCTGGACCGCACCCCTCGGAGGCTCGATGCCCAGCACCCCGACCACGACGTCCGCGACGTCCGCGACGCCCGAGGCGCCCGTGAGCCCCGCCGCCGAGACGCCCGGCAGCACTGCACCCGGGGCTCCGCTGACGGCGCAGCGTTGTGCCTGCGGGCCCACCCGTCGGCAGGTGCTGCGCGGCACCGGCGCGGTGGCGGGCGTCGTCGCCGGCGCGGGCGTGCTCGCCGCCTGCGTCGAGCAGAAGCCGACCCCGGAAGAGGCCGCGGCGTCCGCGAGCGCGGCCGGGGCGGGGACCGTCGTCGTCGCGCTCGCGGACGTGCCGGTGGGTGGCGCCGTGTCCGCCAAGGTGGGCGGCCAGGACGTGCTCGTCACCCAGCCGACGCAGGGGGAGGTGCACGCCTTCAGCGCGATCTGCACGCACGCCGGGTGCACCGTCGCGCCGGGTGACGGGGAGCTCCTGTGCCCCTGCCACCAGTCGCGCTACGCGCTCACCGACGCCGCGGTCCTGGGCGGCCCTGCTCCTGAGCCGTTGCCCGCGATCCAGGTCGAGGTCTCGGGGTCCGACGTCGTCCTGCCGTGAGGTCGTCCTGGCACGAGGTCGTCCTGGCATGAGGTGGCGGGCGACCGGGCCCGGCGGTGTCGTCCGGCCCGGTCGGCCCGCGGAGGCAGTGCCGGTCAGCCCCGCATGTCCATGACCACCCTGCCGTCGATGGTGCCCGCGATCATCTCGTCGAAGATCGCGTTGATGTCGCCGAGGGGGCGCACGGAGTAGGTCGGCGCGACCTTGCCACGGGCGAAGAAGTCCAGCGCCTCGGCCATGTCCTTGCGCGTCCCGACGATCGAGCCTCGCACGGTGAGGCCGAACAGGACCGTGGTGAAGATGTCCAGCGGGAACTTCTCCGGGGGCAGCCCCACGAGCGAGACGGTGCCGCCACGGCGGAGAGCCCCCACGGCCTGGGGGAACGCGTGCGCGTTCACCGCCGTCACGAGGGCGCCGTGGACGCCGCCGCCCGTCCCCTCCCGCAGCTCCGCGGCCGCGTCGGCCGACGTCGCCGCGTTGACCGTGACCTCGGCACCGTGCTTGCGCGCCAGGGCGAGCTTCGTCTCGTCGACGTCGACCGCGGCGACGCGGCGGCCCATCGCGACCGCGTACTGGACGGCGATGTGGCCGAGCCCGCCGATGCCGGAGACGAGCACCCACTCGCCCGGCTGGGTGTCGGTGACCTTGAGGCCCTTGTAGACGGTCACTCCGGCACAGAGGATCGGTCCGACCGCCGACAGGTCGACGCCGTCGGGGATGATCGGCGCGTACCGCGAGTCCACGAGCATGTACTGGCCGAAGGAGCCGTCGACCGAGTAGCCGCCGTTCTTCTGGTTCGGGCAGAGGGTCTCCCAGCCGGTCTCGCAGTACTCGCACTCGCCGCAGGCGCTCCAGAGCCACGCGTTGCCGACGGTGTCGCCGACGGCGAGCCGCGTCACCTGGTCGCCCACTGCCACGACGTGGCCGACCCCCTCGTGGCCGGGGACGAAGGGCGGGGTCGGCTGCACCGGCCAGTCGCCGTGCGCGGCGTGCAGGTCGGTGTGGCACACGCCGGTGTAGTCGACCTTGACGAGGGCCTCGTGGGGTCCAGGGGTGGGGACCTGCCGGTCCTCGACGGAGAGCGGCTCGCCGAACGAGCGGACGACCGCGGCTTGCATGGTGCTCATCTCAGACTCCCTTCAACGGGGCCCTCGGGTCGGACCCCCCGGCGTGCTGTTGCTCCTTCGACGGTAGGCAGGAAAGGGGTGCCGCTGCTCTCCAATGCTTGTGAAACCTGTCACAAGCCGCAGAGTCAAGCCGTTCGGTGCATGTGAAGTCGTTCACAAGCGCTGGATCCGGAGCGCTGCCGGGCGCCGAGTGTGCGAGCCCGGGCGGCGGCGCAGCCCGACGGCCGAGGGGCGGACGGCGGGCCCCGACGTCCTGGCGGTTCCGTAGACTGCCCGTGTGACCACCCCTCTGTCCGCCCCGGCGCCCGCGGGCGGGGTCGACGGCGCGCGGCTGCCGTTGCGCCCGGAGCTCGCCGACGAGGTGCCGTACGGCGCCCCGCAGCTCGACGTCCCCGTGCTGCTCAACGTCAACGAGAACCCGTACGCGCCGTCGGAGGCCGTCGTCGCCACGATCGCCCGGTACGTCGCCGACGCGGCGCGGGGGCTCAACCGCTACCCGGACCGCGACTTCGCCGCCCTGCGCGGGGACCTGGCCGACTATCTGGCGCTCGAGTCCGGGGTGCGCGTCGCGCCCGAGCAGGTCTGGGCCGCCAACGGCTCCAACGAGGTCATGCTGCACCTGCTGCAGGCGTTCGGCGGCCCCGGACGCACGGCGGTGTCGTTCGCGCCCACCTATTCCATGTACCCCGAGTACGCCCGGGACACCCACACCCGCTGGGTGACCGGTCGACGTGAGACGGACTTCACGCTCGACGTCGACCACGCGGTCGCGACGATCGAGGAGGTCCGGCCGTCGGTGGTGCTGCTGGCCAGCCCGAACAACCCGACCGGCACCGCGCTCCCGCTCGCGACCGTGGAGGCGGTCCTGGCCGCAGCGGCCCGCGTCGAGGTGCCCGACGCGCCCGAGCACGCCGGGCGGCGTGCCGGCGCGGTCGTCGTGGTGGACGAGGCCTACGCCGAGTTCCGGCGCCCCGGCACCCCGTCCGCGCTGGAGCTGCTCGCCGGGCACCCGCACCTCGCCGTCACGCGCACGATGTCGAAGGCCTTCGCCGCGGCGGGCCTGCGGCTCGGCTACCTGGCCGCGTCGCGGGAGCTCGTCGACGCCCTCCGCGTCGTGCGGCTGCCGTACCACCTGTCCGCGGTGACCCAGGCGGCCGCGCGCGGCGCCCTGGCGCACCACGACGAGCTGCGCGCCCAGGTGCGCGGCCTGCGCGACGAGCGCGACGACCTCGTGGCCTGGCTGCGGGCGCAGCGCGTCGACGGCCGCCCCCTGCGGGTGGCCGACTCCGACGCGAACTTCGTGCTGTTCGGGACGTTCGACGACCGGCACGCCGTCTGGCAGCGCCTGCTCGACCGCGGCGTCCTGATCCGGGAGACCGGCCCGGAGGGCTGGCTGCGGGTCTCGGTGGGCACACCCGCGGAGAACGCGGCCTTCCGGGCCGCCCTCACCGAGGTCGTCACCGGCGCCGACGCGCCCGAGAAGGAGGACTGATGCAGCACCGCACGGCCCGCGTGGAGCGCACGACGAGCGAGTCGAGCGTCGTCGTCGAGCTGGACCTCGACGGCACCGGGCGCACGGAGATCTCGACCACCGTGCCGTTCTACGACCACATGCTCACGGCGCTCGGCAAGCACTCCCTGATCGACCTGACGGTGCGTGCCACGGGGGACACCCACATCGACGCGCACCACACCGTCGAGGACGTCGCGATCGTCCTGGGGGAGGCCCTGCGCGAGGCGCTCGGCGACAAGCGCGGGATCTCGCGCTTCGGTGACGCCACGGTGCCCCTGGACGAAGCGCTCGCGCTGGCGGTCGTCGACGTGTCCGGCCGCCCGTACCTCGTGCACTCCGGCGAGCCGGAGGGGCAGGAGTACCACCTCATCGGCGGCCACTTCACCGGATCCCTCACGCGCCACGTGCTCGAGTCGCTTGCGCACCACGCGGGCATCTGCCTGCACGTACGGGTCCTCGCCGGTCGCGACCCGCACCACATCGTCGAAGCCCAGTTCAAGGCGCTGGCCCGTGCGCTGCGCGCCGCCGTCGCCCCCGACCCCCGCGTCGAGGGCGTCCCGTCCACGAAGGGTGCGCTGTAGCCGCATGACCACCGATCGCGACCAGCACCAGGACGTGCCGGACGAGCTGCCCGAGGGCTTCGAGGTCCCCGACGACCTGTCCGGGCTCGACGGCGCGTCCGCCGACCCCGAGCTGGCGGTCCTCATCACGCAGATCGCCGGCGCGGAGCCGTTGGCGGCCGCCTGTGCGCTCGCGGAGCTCGACGTCGACGCCGCGCCCACGCCGGTGGGCGCCCTCGCCGTCCTGCGCGACACCCGCGGCGACACCCCGGCCCGCGCCGCCGCGTCGATCTCGAAGCTCGTCGCCGGGGTGCCTCTCGTCCTCGTGACCCGGCGGGGCGAGCAGCTCACGTGCGTGCGCTACGCGGACGGCGCGGCAGAGGGCGAGCTCCCGCCCGGCCTGGTGCTGGGCGGCGCGCCGGAGGCTCTCGAGGACCTCGTCACGGGGCAGCTCACCGTGGCCGACCTGCCCGGCGTCGTGCCGTCGGCGAGCATCGGCCGGTTCAAGGCGATGCGGATGCTCACGGGCGCCGCGCGCAAGGCTCGCAAGAAGCAGCAGTAGGGAGTCACATGCCGGAGACGACGCCGGGCACGACGCCGGGCACGACGCCGGGCACGACGCCGGACCCCGCCGGTCAGGGGGAGCGACGGCCCGATCTCGCGGCCGCGCAGACGGCCGCGGGCATCGCGCCGCTGCTGCCGCACGGGGGTGCCGCGGCGGACCTCAACCCTGCGCCCGCGGTGGCACGTGCCGACGGGCGACGCCGGGTCGTGGTGCTCGACTACGGGTTCGGCAACGTCCGGTCGGCCGTGCGCGCGCTCGAACGGGTCGGCGCCGACGTCGAGCTCACCGCCGACCTGACGCGTGCCGCCGAGGCCGACGGCCTCGTCGTGCCCGGGGTGGGCGCCTTCGCCGCCTGCATGGCCGGGCTGCGGGCCGTCCGCGGCGACCAGGTGGTCGACCGCCGTCTCGCCGGAGGCCGGCCCGTGCTCGGCATCTGCGTCGGCATGCAGGTCATGTTCGACGCGGGGGTGGAGCACGGGGAGCGGGCCGAGGGGCTGGGCGAGTGGCCGGGCGTGGTCGAGCGCATCGACGCGCCGGTGGTGCCGCACATGGGCTGGTCGCCGGTCGAGGTGCCCGAGGGCTCTCGCCTCTTCGCGGGGGTGGAGCACGAGCGGTTCTACTTCGTGCACTCCTACGCGGCACAGGAGTTCACCCTGGGGCACGACGGGGAGGTCGACCCGCGGTACACGCCCCCGCTGGTCACCTGGGCGCGGCACGGCGCTCCCGGCTCCGAGGCACGGTTCGTCGCGGCCGTCGAGAGCGGACCGCTGTCCGCCACGCAGTTCCACCCCGAGAAGTCCGGCGACGCGGGCGCGACCCTGCTGGAGAACTGGGTCCGCTCGCTCTGACACCCCGCCGGACCACCCACCACGCACCGAAGAGCTGGAGAGACACCCCATGACCGAACGCCTCGTGCTGCTGCCCGCCGTCGACGTCGCCGACGGCCAGGCCGTCCGCCTCGTGCAGGGAGAGGCCGGCTCCGAGACGTCCTACGGCGACCCCCTGGCCGCCGCCCGCGACTGGCAGGCGGGCGGCGCCGAGTGGATCCATCTCGTGGACCTGGACGCCGCCTTCGGACGCGGGTCGAACGCCGAGCTGCTCGCGCAGGTCGTGGCCGAGCTGGACGTCCAGGTCGAGCTGTCGGGCGGTATCCGTGACGACGCGTCGCTCGAGCGCGCCCTGGCCACGGGCGCGCGTCGCGTCAACATCGGCACCGCCGCCCTCGAGGACCCGGAGTGGACCGCCCGCGTCATCGCCGAGCACGGCGACGCGGTCGCGGTGGGCCTGGACGTGCGCGGCACCACCCTCGCCGCCCGTGGCTGGACCCAGGAGGGCGGCGACCTGTGGGAGGTTCTCGCCCGCCTCGACGACGCCGGGTGCTCGCGCTACGTCGTCACGGACGTGACCAAGGACGGCACGCTGCGCGGCCCGAACGTCGAGCTGCTGCGGGAGGTCGCCTCGCGCACGCCCGCGAAGGTGGTCGCGTCGGGCGGCATCTCGTCGCTCGCCGACCTCGAGGCGCTGCGCGCCCTCGTGCCGGACGGCGTCGAGGGCGCCGTCGTGGGCAAGGCGCTGTACGCCGGGGCGTTCACGCTTCCCGAGGCGCTCGACGTGGCGGGTCGGCCGTGACCGGCCCCGCCGCCGGACCGCAGGACGGCGGCGACGGCCGCGCGCTCCCCGGCCACCTGAAGTCCATCCAGCCCACGTCGCAGTTCGCGGGCGACGACGGCACCGCCGACCCGGAGCTCGCGCGTCTGCTGCGGGCCCACGCCGACGGTGCCGGCGCGCTGCAGGAGGTCGTGCGCCGCCTCGCGGCCACCCGGGTGCTCGTCCCCGTCCTCGCCGAGCTCGCCGTGGCCGACGTCGTCGAGCACGAGGGCCCGTCCGGCACGCAGGAACTGCACGTCGACAAGGAGGCCGCCGCGGGCGTCGTGGCGATCGAGGCTCCCGACGGCCGCCGCGCGCTGCCCGTCTTCACGTCCGTCGAGTCGATGCGGGCCTGGCGTGCCGACGCCCGTCCGGTGCCGGTCGAGGCCGCGCGTGCGGCGCTGTCCGCCGTCAGCGAGGACTGGTCGCTGCTCGTGGTGGACCCCGCCGGGCCCGCCACCGCCCTCGTGCCCCGCCCCGCGGTGTGGGCGCTGGCCCAGGGCGAGGAGTGGCGTCCTGCGCTCGTCGAGGGCCCTGGCGGCGCGGTCGAGGTGGAGGCGGAGGTCGCGACAGCGGTCGCCGACGCCGCCGCCCCCGTGCAGCACGTCGTGCGGGCCCATGCCGAGCGGGGCCGCCGCGCCGAGGTGGCCGTGGTGCTGGCCCTGGACCCGGGCCTGGACCGTGCCGGGCTGGACCGGGTCCTCGCGCAGGTGAACGCCCGGCTCGGCGCCTCGAGCGTGATCTCCTCGCGCGTCGACTCCCTGGAGCTCCGGGTCGGCGCCGCGCGCTGACCACCGCTACCGGGACGGGGGCGGGGTCTGCTCGGTCGGCTGCTCGGTCGGCTGCGCGGTCGGCTGGTCGCTCGGCTGCGCGGTCGGCTGGTCACAGGGTGGGAGCGGCTGGAACCCGTCGGCATCGTCGAGCACCCGCTCCAGCGTGGAGACGGGCACCAGCAGCGACCGGTCGTCGGAGGTCTTCGCGTAGACCACGCCGATGACGCGGCCGTCCGCGTCGAGGGCCGCGGACCCGGACGAGCCGGGCTCGACCGGCGCGTCCGTGAGCAGCACCTCGCCCAGGTTCTCGTGCAGAGGGTCGGTGGTCGGCCCGATCACCTCGCCCGCCGTGACGGTGAGCCGTCCGCCCTCGGGGTAGCCCACCACGGTCACGGCGTCGCCCGGCTCGGGGTCGGCACGGGCGAGCGTCGGGTGGCTGGGCAGCGGGTCCGCGGTGCGTACCAGTGCGAGGTCGGCCAGGGACGCGCTGCCGGCGGCGGCGACCTCGAGGTCTCGACCGTCGTACGTGCTGACCTCGAGCGACTCGGAGTCCGCCACGACGTGCCGGTTGGTGATCAGGGTGTGCTCGTCCACGGCGAACCCTGATCCGGTGGACAGGCCGTCGCACCCGACGTTGCGGATGCGCACCGCCATTCGCTGCACGGTGTCGAAGCCGTCGGGGGACAGCGCCTGCGCCCCGCGCGGGTCCAGCGAGGGTGGCGCCGAGGCCGTCCCGCCCGTGGGGACGACGTCCTCCGGGACGGGACCAGGCACCGACGGCAGGACACCGCAGCCGGCGAGAGCGGTCGCGAGGAGCGCGACGGACGCCGTGCGGGCGGCGCCGGACGCCCGCGGTGCCCCCGGTCGCCTCACTGATCGAGCTCCTGCTTGAGCTGGTCGCTCGCCTTCGACGCCTGCCGGCACAGCGTGCCGACGTCGGCGGCGAACCGGTCGAGGTCCTTCGCGTCGTACGCGTCCCGGTCCTCGAGGGAGGTGATGAGCCGGGCCTGCGCGTCCACGCAGTCGCCGAGGGCCGTGGTCACGACGCCCGCGGCCTCGCTCACCCGCTTCTGGTAGTCGAGGTACTGCTGCGAGGCGACGTTCTCGTCGCCGAGCTGGGCCTTCTCGTTCGCCAGGTCCGTGATGCGGGAGGTCGCGGTCGCGAGCTGCTCGCGCGCGGCGACGAGCTCGGCGTCGGTGGCGTGCAGCTGGGCGTCGAGGTCCGCGACCCGGTCGGCGTAGCCACGGGCCTCGTGCTCCCATGCCGCGCTGTGCTCCTGCCAGCGCGTCGTGGTGACCCACAGGTACGCGCCCAGGCCGAGCGCGAGCGCGAGCAGCACGGCCAGGACGACGACCACCGTCGTGCGCCGGTCGTGATGCTCGTCGTGGCGCCGGGCTGCCCCGGCGCCGGCACCGGGCGGTACCGCCGGGCCCGGCGGCGGGTCCGGCGGCGGCGGCCAGGCGGACGGCGTGGACATGTCAGACGACGGAACCCGTGTACTTCTCGCCCGGGCCCTCGCCGGGAGCGTCGGGGACGACGGACGCCTCCCGGAACGCCAGCTGCAGGGTGCGCAGCCCGTCCCGCAGGGAGCGGGCGTGCTGGTTGCCGACGTCGGGGGCGCTCGCCGTGACCAGTGCGGCGAGCGCGGTGATCAGCTTGCGCGCCTCGTCGAGGTCGAGGTGGTCCTGCGCCTCGGCGTCCTCGGCCAGGCCGCACTTCACGGCGGCCGCGCTCATGAGGTGCACGGCGGCGGTCGTGATGACCTGGACGGCGGGGACGTCGGCGATGTCGCGCGTCGCGTCGTCCTCCACGGTCGTGGCCGGGACGGCGTCGGGGGAGGGGGTCGCGTCGGGGGTGGTGCTCATGGGGTCCATCTTCGCATCGGGGCGGGTGGGTGACGACGGCCGAGGCCGGGCCCCGACGGGACC